>NZ_JBSHAP010000021.1:69995-89260 GCF_053611565.1 Kitasatospora sp. NPDC054795 | reverse complement strand
CAACCGGAAGAGCATACAACGCTTGCTTCCGTCCCACGAAACTACCATGACCGGCCGAGTGATCGCTCCGGTCGTCGGCCCGGACGGCCCCGCCCCCCCCCCCAAAAACAGCAGGTAACCCCCCACGCCGCCCCCCCCCCCGCCCCCCCGCCCGGTTTCTTGTTAGCGCCCCGCTATCTTTACCCCCCGCGACGGGGCAGCTGTTCCTCTCACGCGCTTCCGTACTGCTCCCACCACTCGGTGAAGGGCACGGCGTGGTTCGGCCGGGGCGCAGGGGAAGGGGCGGGCTCGGACGATACGGCCGGACTCGCGGGCCTTGGCGTCGTGGAGAGTGACGCGGGTGGTGGTGACGATGGTGGGGGGATCGAAGGGCGGCTTCGATCGGGCGATCGCGGTCGTTGCCCCGGAAAATGCGGGGGAGTGGGGGAGCGGGCGGTGCTACGGTCGGGCGCCATGAGTTGGCTTCCCGATAACTTCGTCCATCCCGTTCAGGTTCCGCTGCCGGGTGGCGCCCATCACCTCCGGCCGGTACGGGAGACGGATGCTCCGCTCGACTATCCGGCCGTGATGGGCTCGCGCGAGCGGCTGTGGAGCATGTTCGGTCCGGCCTGGGGCTGGCCGGCGGCCACGATGACGTACGAGGCGAACCAGGCGGACCTGTTGCGGCACGAGAAGGAGATCGCCGCGCACCAGTCCTTCAACTACGCGCTGCTCGACGCGGCGGAGACGGCCCTGCTCGGCTGCGTCTACATCGACCCGCCCGCGAAGGCCGGTGCGGACGGCGAGATCGCCTGGTGGGTGGTGGACCGGCTGGTGGGCAGTGCGACCGAACGGGCATTCGACGCACTGGTGCCGGAGTGGATCGCCGCCGACTGGCCGTTCGAGCAGCCGCGCTTCCTCGGCCGGGGGACCTCCTGGTCGGACTGGCTCGCCCTGCCCGCGCACCCTGACGCGTGAGCCACCCCCAGGTCACGGAGCCCGCGCAAAAGTCGCTTGGCGGACCACGGCGACCACTGCTAACTTTCCGGAGGCCGTGCGAGAGAACGAGGAGGTGGTACCCGTGAACGCAGTTTCGACATGGGTGCTCCCCTCCGGGGTCACGGTCGGGCGATAGGTCGTCGTCCGGGAGCGCCATCTCTGAGCACTCCCGAAAGGCACGACCATGCGATTCACTTCCGAGCAGCGCTTCGACGACGGCGTCCTCGAACGCGCATTCACCCTCGGTGAGATCCCCGGCATCCTGTGGACGCCCGCATCCGCATCCGCACCGGCACCGCTGATCCTGATCGGCCACCCCCCGCTCGGACTGCGGAAGATGCACCCCCGGCTGGCGGGCCGGGCCCGGTACTACGCGGAGCAGTACGGCTTCGCCTCGGCCACCATCGAACTCCCCGGGAGCGGTGACCGCCCCCGTTGGGCCGCCGCCGAGCAGGCCCGCGCCGACCTGCGTCGGGCCATGGAGGCCGGCGAGCCGATCGGCGGCGAGATCATCGACCCCCTCGTCCTCCCGCTCGTCGAGAAGGCGGTCCCGGAATGGCAGGCCGCCCTGGACGCCCTTCTCGACCTACCCGGGATCGGCGGCCCGGTCGGGTACGAGGGGGGAGTGATCTCCATCGGCATCCGGCTGGCGGCGGTCGAGCCGCGCATCGCGGCCGCCAATCTGTTCGCCGGAAGTTTCGTACCCGCCGTGACGTTCGAGGAGGCCGGCCGGATCTCCGTCCCGCTGCAGGTCCTGCTGCAGTGGGACGACGAAGGGAACCACCGGCAGACCTCCCTGGACCTGTTCGACGCCCTCGGGTCCAAGGAGAAGACGCTGCACGCCAACATGGGCGGGCACACCGGCGTCCCGCACTTCGAAGTCGACGCCGCCGCCCGGTTCTTCGCCCGGCACCTGACGTGATGCCGGGCGGCCAGGCCCGCGCATGGGGTGGGTGAGCTGACCGCGACTCCGTGCCCCGGCCCACCGCCGGGGCGCGGGGTGGTCAGGGTCCGATGAGGTGGTCGAACTCGCCGGCCTTGGCGCCGTGGAGCCAGGCGGCGAGCTTGGGGCGAGTGGTGGTGACGATGGTGGTGGGGTCGTCCGACTCGCGGAGGTAGACCAACTCACTGGCGGAAGCGATCTCGACACAGTTGGCCTGGTCGCTGCTGAAGCTGGACTTCTGCCAGTTGAGCTGGTGCATGGCTATCTTCCCTGGACCTTGTAGCGGATGTGTTGGATCAAACCCAGCGAGTCCCGATGGGCGGGCGATGACGCGGACGTGGCCGAGGACAGGGGAGGCAGAGCCAAGGCCCTGAGCCGGTCGAACTTCCGGTCAAATGTTGTCACGACCTCGGGGTCTCCAATGAAGTTCGATCCATGTGGATGTTCGAGTAGCACCGTGCCGAGCCGGGCGTGAGCGCCACGGATGAGCAGGAAGGGTGAGTCGTTCGACGCGAACACGGTGCAGTCGAACGGGAGGATCTGGATCGTGACGTTGGGCAGTCTGCTCATCTCGATCAGATGATTCAGCTGCTCCCACATGACCGTTGCTCCTCCGTACATCATGTGCAGGGCGGCTTCGTGGATCACGGCACGGTACGGAGGGACATTCTTGCCCGTCAGTACCTTGTGGCGTTCGTGGCGGAACTCGACCCTCTTCTCGGTATATCCCTGGATGACCTCGCTGTAGGCCTTGGTCTGCAGGAGGCCTGGGATCAGGAGGGATTCGTAGTTGTCCAGGCCCGTTGCACATGACTCGGCTTCTGCCAGATCGAGTGCGCTTCGCGTGACCTGCGTCTTGAACTCGGTCCACCAGCCCTTGCCCGAGCTCTCGCTCATGGCGGCGAGGCCGGCCCGGTAGTCGGAGTCCGTGATTTCGCACAGGTCTAGCCAGATGTTCAGTCGCGGAAGGTTTAGGCCCATCCTTCCGGACTCGATGTGGCTGACGGCAGGACCCTTCACGCCGATTGCCTGCCCGATCTCCAACGCTGAGTGTCCAGCGGCATCGCGTGCCCTGCGAAGCTCCTCGCCCAACCGGCGCTGACGCTCGCTGATCCCACTTCCGAATGCCATGGGCGTACCTTCCACGCGGATCGTCACCTACGGAAAGTGTAGGCACATGCGCGGAGCGTGTTGCCAACTTTGCCGAGAAACCCCTAAAGTTTCACTGCACTGCTCGCCGGATGAGGCGTCAGGTCTCTCCGTGCGTAGCTCATTTGAGCTGGTGGGAGATTCCCCATGTGTGACCCCAATCTCAACTCCCCCTCCCTCACCGTGTCCCGCGAGGTGTTGCGCGACGCGATGGAGCGTGCCGGGTACCCCGGCCCGGCCATCGGGGATGCCGAACTCGCCCTCATGGAGCTGGTGGTGAACGCCTGGCGACACGGACGGACGCCCTCGCCCGTCGCCACGGTCGTCTACTCCGGCAGGACCCTCCGCGTCACGGTCGCGGACCGCAGCTCCGATCTGCCGAAGTGTCAGAACGTCGACCTGCGCGCCGAGTCGGGGCGTGGGCTCCAGCTGGTGGAGGGGCTCATGCACCGCTGGGGCGCCGAGCCCCGGAAGCTCGGGAAGCGGGTCTGGTTCGAGCTGGACGGCGTCGCGTGAACGCGCTCTACCCCATCCGGCCCGGTGATCCCGCGATCCGCCACCTCACCGGCCGGCAGCTCGGCGGGCTGATCGTGGAACTCCGCGCCGAAGGCCGAGAGTTCGGCCTGCTCTGGCCCTCCGCTCGGTCCGGGGAGACCATTCTGGACGGCCAGGTCCTGGTCTCCCTCGGCAATGTTCCGGCCAGCACCGTGATCAACCTCCTGGCGTTCCTCCGGGAGTTCAAGCGCCACCGGTGACGAGGCTCAGGCCCTGAAGCCGTCGGCGAGGAGGTGGAGCCTGGCGAGCAGGGCGTCGGCGAGCGGGTAGGAGGCGTCGGCGGCCAGCCAGCGGCTCAGGGCTGTGACGTAGGCGTCGAACAGCAGGTCGGCGAGGGCGCACGGGTTCAACTTCAGTCGGATCTCGCCCTGTTCGTGCCCTCGGAGGGCGGCATCGACGAAGGCCCGGGGTGCCGTCGTGCCGAGGCCGAACGCGGCGTGGAGGACTCCGCTGTCGTGTAGTTCCTTCGCCAGCGCGTATTCCCGCTCGTTGAGCTCCGCGAGGGTGCGCAGCGCGTCGGCGAGTGCGTCGATGGCGGAGGCGGGGCCCCCGTCCTGCCGGCCCAGTGCCTCGTGCCGCTGCTGGACCCAGGCGGTGACGAAGTCCTCCTTGCGGCGGAAGTGGTTGAAGGCCGTCTGGCGTCCCACGTCCGCGCGTTCGGCGATGTGGTCGTAGGTGGTGGCCGCGTATCCCTGGGTGGCGAACAGCTCCAGTGCTGCCGTCAGCAGGCGTTCCCGGGTCGCGGTACGGCGCTGGTCGTGTCGGTTGGGAGGAGGGGTCACAGGGAGAGCGTACTTGAATCCATTGATGTACTGGAGTACATGTTAGTACTCCAGTCCACTCACTGAGGAGGCCCGACGATGGCCGTCCCGTACACCCTCGGCCTGCACGAGATCGCCCCGGACACCTACGCCTACCTGCAGCCGAACGGCTCCTGGGGCCTGAGCAACGCCGGGCTGATCACCTCCGGCGACGAGGCCCTGCTCGTCGACACCCTGTTCACCGTCCCGCAGACCCGGGCCCTGCTGGCCTCCGTCGAGCGGGCGCTGCCCGGGGCCACGATCGGCACCCTGGTCAACAGCCACAGCGACGGCGACCACTGGTGGGGCAACCAGCTGCTCCCGCACGCCACCGTCATCGCCTCCGAGGCCGCCGCGGCCGACATGGGCCGCGACCACCTGCACGAACTGCTCGCCGCCCCGGGCGACGTGCCGCTCCCGCGCGTCGTCCAGGACATGCGGAAGGCCTTCGACTTCACCGGCATCGCGCCCGCCCTCCCCAACCGGACCTTCAGCGGTGAACTGGAGGTCGCCGTCGGGCGGCGCACCGTCCGGCTGATCGAGGTCGGCCCCGCCCACACCCGGGGCGACGTCCTGGTCCACGTACCCGACGCCGGCGTGCTGTTCGCCGGGGACATCCTGTTCATCGGCGGCCACCCGGTGATCCACAGCGGCCCGGTGGAGCGCTGGATCGCCGCCTGCGACCTGATCCTCGGCCTGGACGTCGAGACGATCGTGCCCGGGCACGGCCCGGTCGTCGGCAAGCCCGAGGTCCGCACCTTCCGCGGCTACCTGGAGCGGGTCCGCGACCACGCGGGACGTGCCCACGCGGCGGGCGTCCCGGTGCTCCGGGCCGCGCGGGAGATGGACCTGGACGGCTTCGAGGACTGGGACGACCGCGAGCGGCTGCTGCTGAACATCGGCGCCGTGTACCGGGAGCTGAACGGTGACGGGACCCCGGGGGAGGAGGAACTTCTGGGCGGGCTCGACGAGTTCGGCCAAGCCCCCCAGTCGGCCCCCCAGTCGGCCCCTCGTCCGGTCTCCCCGACGGCCCCCCGGCTGGCCCCGCGCCCCGGGGCCGAGGTCGCCACCGAGGTCACCGCGCTGGCCGCCGGCCTGCCGGGCGTCGTCCGGCAGCTGTTCCCGGCCGACGGCTCCGGGCCGCTGGAGGGCTTCCCGGTGCCCAACGTGCTGGCTACCATCGGGCACCACCCCGACCTGCTGACCAGCCTGGCGCCGCTGCTCGCCCAGCTCAACCAGGGCACGATCCCGCCCCGCGAGCGCGAACTGGCCGTCCTGCGCACCGCGCACCGCACCGGCTCGACGTACGAGTGGCAGCACCACGTCCGGCTGGCCGGCCTCGCCGGGCTGACCGGGCCCGAGATCGCCCGGGTCGCGGAGGGGCCGGACCACGCCGACTGGTCCGAGGCCGACCGCACCCTGCTGCGGGCCGTCGACGAACTGCACGACGGGCACGCGCTCTCCCCGGCCACCTGGCAGGCGCTGGCCGACCGCCACTCCGTGCCGCAGTTGCTGGAACTCCTGGCCCTGGTCGGGACGTACGGGATGGTCGCCGGCATCCTCAACTCCTGCGGGGTCCCCGTCGACGGCTGGCTCTCCGGGGCCGGCGTGTAGGAGCCGGCGGGAGGAGGCGCACCCGGCGTTGTCCGTGCCCGCTCCTACGATCGCCGCCTGCCCGACGCCTTCACCGTCCTGTGGACCCAGCCGACCTGCCGCGCCCTTCGCAAGGCGGGCCACGTGGGTGCCCGGCCCCCGGTCGCCTTCAGCGGGGTGCACACCTCGCTGCCCGCCTGGTCGGGGGCCCGGGCCGGGGACGAGGTGTACGCGCTGCACGTCAACCGGTGCGAGGTGTTCGTGGTGAGCCGGATGCGGGTGGTCGACCGGGAGCGGGGCGACTGCTGCGGCGCCGCCGCCGCGACCTGGGACGACCCGGCGTTCCCCGGGCACGAGGCCTGGTCGATGCTCGGCGCCGGCGGCTGCGGCGCCTCGGCGGTGCACGTGGACGCGACGCCGGTGCGCTTCGACCGGCCGGTGCCGGGCGAGCTGCTGGAGCGGCTCACCTGGCGCAACCGCCGCAACCGGACCCGGAACCTGAAGCACGTGGTGGACGGCCGCCTCGAACGGGCGGTCGGCCTCCAGGGGTTCTACCGCCTGGCACCGGATTCGGCCGACGAACTGGCGGGGCTCGTCGGCCCCTGACGGAGCGGACGCGGCGGCGCGCGCCCGGCGGCTACGGCGTGACGGGTTCCAGTCGGAGCCGCCGGGACGGCCAGGGGGTCGGCTCGGCGGGCCCGAACCAGACGCGGACGTCCTCGCCGGTGCGGACGGGCAGCCGGGGGAAGTCGTTCTCGGCGTGCTCGGTGCGGTGCAACGCGTGGGCCGGGAGCAGGTGTTCGGCGGCGAAGGCGTCGAAGGCGGTGGCGTCGGCCGGGTGGCAGACCGTGGCGAGGACCTCGCGGGAGCCCGCGGGCGGGGTGAATCCGGGGCCGCGCAGCAGCAGGACGTCGTCGCTGTCGACCATGGTGGCGTTGGCCGCGTCGCGGTGCTCCCGCCAGACCGGGCCGCCGTAGAAGGCCTCCAGGGCGCGCCGCCGGTCGGCCATGCCGGGGAAGGCGCGCAGCCAGACGAAGCGGTCCGGATCGTCGAGGTCGCGGAAGCGGCCGCCGACGGTGATGCCGACCGCCTGCTGGCCGGTCACGAACTCGCGCTCGAACAGCTCGATCAGGGTCTCCCGGGCGCCGGGGTGCAGGGTGTACTGGCGGAGTTCGACGATGAGGCTCATGCCGTGGCCGCCCCGGTGCGGGTGAAGTCGTTCATGCGCCGCAGCGTAGGAGCACTCTCCTGACACCTCCTGTCAGTGGATACTGGGCGGCATGCGCGCGAGTCGGCTGGTCGCCCTGCTCCTGCTGCTCCAGAACCGGGGCCGGCTGACCGCCGAGCAGCTGGCGGGGGAGCTGGAGGTCTCCGTCCGTACGGTCTACCGGGACGTCCAGGCGCTCGCCGCCGCCGGAGTCCCGCTGTACGGCGATGCCGGGCACGCCGGCGGGTACCGGCTGGTCGACGGCTACCGGACCCGCCTCACCGGCCTGACCGCCGACGAGGCCCAGGCCGCCTTCCTCGCCGCGCTCCCGGGCGCCGCCGCCGAGTTGGGCCTCGGCGAGGCGCTCACCGCCGCCCAGCTCAAACTGCGGGCGGCCCTGCCGGCGGAGCTGCGCGAGCATGCCGGGCGGATCCAGGAGCGCTTCCTGCTCGACGCGCCCGGCTGGTACGGCGCGGCGGACGAGACCCCGCACCTGGCCGCCGTCGCCGCCGCGGTGTGGGAGCGGCGGGCGGTGGTGCTGCGGTACCGGCGCTGGCGGGCGCCGGAGGAGATCGAGCGGCGGGTGGAGCCGTACGGGCTGGTGCTCAAGGCCGGGCGCTGGTACCTGGTCGCCGCCGGTCCGGGCGGGATGCGTACGTACCGGGTCGATCAGGTCGTCGGACTGCGCGCGCTGGACGAGGAGTTCGCGGTGCCGGACGGCTTCGGCCTGGGCGCGTACTGGACGGGCTACCTCGCCGACTTCCGGGCCCGGCTGCACACCGGGGAGGCGCTGGTCCGGCTCACCCCGGAGGGCGCCCGGCGCCTCGGGGTCGCCGCCGCGGACGAGGGCTGGACGGAGGCCCGGGTGCCGATCGAGTCGCTGGACCACGCGCACGGGGAGTTCCTGCGGCTGGGCGCCGACGTCGAGGTCCTGGAACCGGCCGAACTCCGCGACCGCGTCGCCAGGACGGTACGGGCCCTGGCCGCCCGCTACGGGGGGTGATCCTCGGGCTCGGCCGGCCGGGCGCCCGACCGGCGGGGTGCCGGTCGGGCGGGGTCGGGCGGGTCAGGCGACGAAGTGGTCGAACTCGCCGGCCTTGGCGCCGAGCACCCAGGCGTTGAACTTGATGCGGGTGGTGGTGACGACGAGGGTGGGGTCGTCGGACTGCCGGATGTAGACGTGGTCGCCCTCGGAGGCGATCTCGATCCAGTCATCCTTGTCGCTGCTGGTGCTGGACCTCTGCCAGTCGAGGTGGTCCACGAGTGCCCTCCTGGTGGTGCGTGGCGGCCGTATCGAGGGTACTGGTCCCAGTGCACGGTTGGCGGCATCGTTTCGGTCATGTCAATTCGTGCGAGACGTTGTGCTATTCCATTGGGGTGTCAGTCGTTCCTACACTGAAGCCCCGCCGCACGGGGGCTGCGGGAGGCAGGTTTGCCGACGGGCCCGGGGGAGGCGCGTGTGACTGACCGGGGCTGGGACGAGGACGACGCCCGGCCGTACTTCTTCCTCTCCTACGCGCACACCCCCAAGGCCGGTGCGCGGGGCGCGAGCGACCCGAACCACTGGGTCAGGCAGTTGTACCGGGACCTCTGCGAGGCGGTGCTCCAGCTCACCACGGTCCCGGACGGGGCCGCGGTCGGCTTCATGGACGAGTCCATGCACCAGGGCGAGCTGTGGGCCGAACGACTGTCCGACGAGTTGGCGACCTGCCGGGTGTTCGTGCCCCTGTACTCACCGAGGTACTTCAACAGCGTTCCGTGCGGCCAGGAATGGCACGCCTTCACCCGCCGGCCGGTCTACCCGGCGAACCTCGACTCCGAGCGCACCAGCGGCATCGTCCCGGTGCTGTGGGCGCCGATGAGCCGCTACCGGCTGCCGAACGTGGCCAGTGAACTCCAGTTCAACCACGCGAGTTTCGGGCCCGAGTACGCCACCGAGGGCCTGTACGCCCTGATGAAGCTCAGCTACTTCCGCTCCGCCTACGAGCTGGCGGTGCACCGGCTGGCGGCCCGGATCGTGCAGGTCGCGGAGGAGACGGTGATCCCGGTCGGGCGGCGGCTGGGATTCAACGGCCTGCCGAGCGCGTTCAACGTCACCGCCCCGACCAAGCAGCTGCGGATCTCCGTACTCGCCTACCACCAGAACGAGTTGCCCGCCGACCGCAGCCCCGACTACTACGGCGAGCGGCGCACCGACTGGCACCCGTACCGGCCGGTCGGCTCGCCGATCGCCCAGCACGCGGCGCGCCTCGCCCGGCAGTTGGGGTTCCAGCCGACCGTGCACGAGTTCGACGAGGAGGTCGAGTCGATCATCGGGGGCAACGCCGAGGCGCCCGGCCTGCTGCTGCTCGACCGCTGGGCGCTGCGCGACCCGCGCCGGCGCGAGCTGGTCCGGCGCTTCGACCGCTCCGACGCCACCTGGGTGAGCATCCTGGAGCCGTTCAACGGCGACGACCCGGAGTGCGCCGACCGCGCCGACGAGCTGGGCGACCTGACCGACGAGACGCTGCGCATCACCCGGCGGGCGAGCCGGCCGAGCTTCCTCGGCGCGACCGGACCGACCGGGCTGCACTCCCTGGAGGACTTCGACGACGCGCTGCCCCGGGCGGCGATGAAGGCCAAGTACGCGTTCGAGGGCCGCACCCGGGCCGAACCGGAGGAACCGCCGCCGCCCCGGCCGAGCCTGCGGGACGCGTTCCGGCGAGGCACGGGCGGGTACGGACCGGACGGATCCCCGGCCGACCCCTTCGAGGACGACCGGGGCGACGACCGGGGCGACGACCGGGGCGACGACCGCGCCGGCGGCAACGGCACCGGCCGCACCACCAGCACCACCCACCGACATCGGGACAACGGCGACGACCCGCATCGTGAGCGCGACCCGCATCGTGAGCGCGACCCGCACCGCGAGCAGGACCCGCACCGCGAGCACGACCCGCACCGCGAGCACGACCCGCACCGCGAGCACGACCCGCACCGCGACGACGGCGATGAACCCGATGACGGGATGGCGCCCTTGGGAGGACGAGGACCGCGATGACTGACAACCGCACCAGGAACCTCCGTCTCGGCGGGCTCACCTCCGCCGACCTGGCCGCCCAGCGGGAGGCCGAGCGGCAGGCGGCGGAACAGGACCGCAACGGCCGGATCATCACCTTCTACTCCTACAAGGGCGGCACCGGCCGCACCATGGCGCTCGCCAACACCGCCTGGATCCTGGCCGCCAACGGCTTCCGCGTGCTCACCGTGGACTGGGACCTGGAGGCGCCCGGCCTCGCCAAGTTCTTCCACCCGTTCCTCGACCCGGCCTCGCTGGCCGGGACCACCGGGATGATGGACCTGATCGCCGAGTACCGCGAGGAGGCGCTGCGCCCGGTCGAGCACGCCGAGGGCTGGCACCTGGACTTCGCCCGGGTGCACCCGCACGCGCTCTCGCTCACCTGGCCGCACTTCCCGGCCGGCGGCAGCCTGGACTTCCTCTCCGCGGGCCAGTTCAACCGGGACTACTCCGAGGCCGTCACCCACCTCGACTGGGACATCTTCTACGACCGCTTCGACGGCGGGCAGTTCTTCGACGCCCTCAAGGCCGACATGGCCAAGCGCTACGACTACGTGCTGATCGACTCCCGCACCGGCCTGTCCGACATCGCCGAGATCTGCACCGTCCAGATGCCCGACGACCTGGTGGTCTGCTTCACCCTCAGCGACCAGTCCATCGACGGCGCCTCCCGGATCGCCCAGCACATCCACGACCGCTACCGCGAGCGCGGCATCCGCATCCTGCCCGTCCCGATGCGCATCGACGAGGGCGAGAAGGAGAAGGCCGACGCCGGCCGCGCCCTCGCCCGGGTCCGCTTCGACGGGCTGCCGGCCGGCTTCGACGGCGAGGAACTCGCCCAGTACTGGGGCTCGGTGGAGATCCCGTACCGGCCGTTCTACGCCTACGAGGAGATCCTCGCCACCTTCGGCGACCAGACCGGCACGCCCACCTCGATGCTGGCCGCCTGCGAGCGGCTCACCTCCATGATCACCGAGGGCCGGGCGGCCGGCCTGCCGCCGGTGGACGAGGAGGTGCGGCTGCGCTTCGTGGACGCGTTCACCCGCCGCCGCCCCTCCGTGCCCGCCGACCTCTACCTCTCCTACGTCCCCGAGGACCGGATGTGGGCGGACTGGATCGAGTCCGTCCTGACCAGGGCCGGCTTCCGGGTGCTGCCGCGCGACCTCAGCGCCGGCACCGACACGCGCGAGGAGACCGAGCGCGGCATCGACTCCGCGTACCGGACGGTCGCCGTGCTCTCGCCCGCCTACCAGCGCTCCCCGCAGGCGCGGGCGCTGTGGGAGTCGGTGGTCAGCTCCGACCCCTCCGGCACCCGCCGCCAGCTGCTGCCCGTCCGGGTCGGCGACGTGCGGCTCACCGCGCCGTTCAGCAACCGCAACCCGGTCGACCTGGTCGGCCGCGACGAGACGCAGTCGATCCAGAGCCTGCTGCGCGCGCTCGGCCGCGGCGACACCCCGCTCGACGACGCTCCCAGCGGCGGTCCGCGCTTCCCCGGAAGCAAGCCCTCGGTGTGGGACGTCCCGCCGCGCAACCCCTCCTTCACCGGCCGCTCCGCCGTCCTGGAGCAGCTGCGCAACCAGCTGCGCGGCGGCATGGCGGCCGTGCTGCCCACCCCGCAGACCCTGTACGGGCTCGGTGGCGTCGGCAAGACCCAGGTGGCACTGGAGTACGCCCACCGCTTCATGTCCGACTACGACCTGGTCTGGTGGATCGACGCCGAGCAGACCGAGCTGGTCGCGCCGGCGCTGGCCGAACTCGCCCGCCGGCTGGGCCTGCGGGTCGGCGACTCGGTGACCGAGGCCGCCGAGGCGGCCAGGGAGGCGCTGCGGCGCGGCGTGCCCACCTCGCGCTGGCTGCTGATCTTCGACAACGCCGACGAGCCCGCCGAGATCCGCCGGTTCTTCCCCGGCGGCTCCGGCCACATCCTGGTCACCTCCCGCAACCAGGCCTGGACCGGGCACGCCGAGGCGCTGGAGGTCGACGTCTTCACCCGCGGCGAGAGCGTCGAGCACCTGTGCCGGCGCGCCCGCAGCCTCTCCCGCCCGGACGCCGACCGGGTCGCCGAGGCGGTCGGGGACCTGCCGCTGGCCGTCGAGGTGGCCGCCGCCTGGCTGGACACCACCGGCACCCCGGTGGAGACCTACGTCTCCCAGCTGCACGCCGAGGCCGCCCGCGCGCTGGCCGTCGGCCGCCCGGCCGACTACCCGACGCCGGTCGCCGCGACCTGGAACGTGTCGATCGGACGGCTGCGCCAGCAGTCCCCGGCGGCCGTCCGGCTGCTCCAGCTGTGCGCGTTCTTCGCACCCGAGCCGATCTCGATGAACCTCTTCTACAGCGACCAGATGATCCGGGCGCTGGTGAAGTTCGACGCCGACCTCAGCGACAAGTTCATGCTGGGCAAGGTGATCCAGGCGATCGGCCGGTACGCGCTGGCCAAGGTCGACGCCGGCAGCAACAGCTTCCAGGTGCACCGGCTCGTCCAGGCGGTGATCCGGGCCGGGATGACCGCCGACGAGCAGGAGATCGCCGTCCACGAGGTGCACCGCATCCTCACCGGCGCCCGGCCCGTCCTCGGCGACACCGACGACCCGGCCAACTGGCCCGCCTTCGACGAGATCTGGCCGCACCTGTCGCCGTCCAAGGCGCACAACTGCGACGAGGCGGACACCCGCCAGCTGCTCATCGACCGGGTCCGCTACCTGTGGAAGCGCGGCGAGCTCGACCGCGCCCGCGACCTCGGCCACGCCCTGGACGTGGAGTGGACCGGCAAGCTCGGCGAGAACGACCGGCAGACCCTGCTGCTGCGCTTCCAACTCGCCAACGTGCTGCGCTCCCAGGGCAACTACGGTGAGGCGCTGGCCCTGGACGAGGACACCCTGGAGCGCCAGCGGGGCCTGCTCGGCGAGCACCACCCGTACACCCTGATGACGGCCGGCTCGCTCGGCGCCGACCGCCGGGCGCTCGGCCGGTTCCAGGCCGCGCTCGACCTCGACCGCGAAATCCTCGACCAGTTCCGCGAGTTGTTCGGCGACGACAACCCGCGCACGCTCTCCATGGCGAACAACCTGGCGATCGACTACCGGCTGGTCGGCGACAGCGAGGCGGCCCGCGAACTCGACCAGGAGACCCTCGACCGGCGCACCGCCGTCCTCGGCCCCAAGCACCCCTACACCCTGTCCACCAAGTCCAACCTGGCCCGCGACCTGCGCGAACTCGGCGACTACCGCGGCTCGGTGGACCTGCTCCAGGAGGTCACCTCCGACCTCGGCGACGTGCTCGACCCGGACCTGCCGGAGAACCTGCGCAACGCCAAGTCGCTGGCCGTCTCGCTGCGCCGGATCGGCCAGCTCGCCGAGGCCCGCCGGATCACCAAGGAGACCTACGAGCGCTACCTGGAGCGCTACGGCGCCGACGCCCCCGACGCGCTCGCCTGCGCGCTCAACCTGGCCGCCGACCACAGCGCCTCCGGCGACAAGGAGGCCGCCCGCGACCTCTGCTCCACCGTCTTCGAGGGCCACCGGCGGCTGTTCGGCGACGAGCACCCGTTCACCCTGGCCTGCGCCAACAACCTCGGCATCTACCTGCGGGGCAGCGGCGACGTCCCGGGCGCCATCGAGCGCGGCCGGCTCACCGTCGAGGGGCTGACCCGCTCGGTCGGGCCGGAGCACCCGTACACCCTCAACGCGATGATCAACCTGGCCAACGCCTACGGCGACGACGGGCAGCTGGACCGCGCCGAGCGGCTCGGCCGGGCCGCGTACCAGGGGCTGTGCGACCGCTACAGCGCCCAGCACCCGGACGCGGTGGCCTGCGAGGCCAACCTGGCGATCACCCTGCGGTCCGGCGGGCGGCACACCCAGGCGGCCGAGCTGAGGGCGCGGGCGATCTCCGAGCTGATCCGGCAGGTCGGCGAGGAGCACCCCAACACGGTCTCCGCGCGGGGCTGGAAGCGGATCAACCGCGACCTGGAGCCGCAGCCGGTCTGACCGGGAAGGGGGGCGGGGTGCGCCGCCGGCGGGGGCTGCGCACCCGAACCAGGGGCGCGCGGCCGGACGAGGGTGCGCCGCCGGACCGGGGGTACGCTCCCTGACCATGAGCACCCCGCCCCCGGTCCTGGTCACCCGGCGCCTCGCCCCCGGCGTCGTCGAACGGCTCACCGCGCACCACGCCGCCACCTGCCACGACTCCGACCTGGCGATGGACCGGGCCGCGCTGCTGGACGCCGTCCGCGGCCGGCGGGCCGTGATCACCACCCTGGACGACCGGGTGGACGCCGGGTTCCTCGACGCGGCCGGCCCGCGGCTGGCCGTCGTCGCCAACCACGCCGTCGGCTACCACAACGTGGACGTGGCCGCCTGCGCCGAACGCGGTGTGCTGGTCACCAACACCCCGGGTGTTCTCACCACCGCCACCGCCGACATGGCCTGGGCGCTGCTGCTGGCCGCCACCCGCCGGCTCGGCGAGGGCGAACGGCTGCTGCGCTCCGGCGCGTCCTGGACCTGGGCGCCGAACTTCCTGCTCGGCCTGGAGCTGGCCGGCACCCCGCTGGGCGTGCTCGGCATGGGCCGGATCGGCCGGGCGGTGGCCCGCCGGGCCCGCGCCTTCGACATGCCGGTCAGCTACCACAACCGCCGCGAACTGCCGACCGGCCAGGCCGAGGGCGCCGACTGGAAGCCGCTGGAGGAACTGCTCGCCACCTCCACCGTGCTGGTCGTCACCTGCCCGTTCACCGAGGGGACCCGGCACCTGCTGGACGCCCGCCGCCTCGCCCTGCTGCCGCGCGGCGCGGTGGTGGTCAGCATGACCGCGGGCGTGGTGGACGAGGAGGCGCTGGCCGCCGCGCTGGAGTCCGGCGCGCTGTTCGCCGCCGCCGTGGACAACTTCGAGCACGAGCCGGCCGTCCCGTCCGCGCTGCTCGCCCAGGAGCGCGCGGTGCTCGCCCCGCACCTGGGCAGCGCCACCGTCCGCACGCGGCAGGCGATGGGCGGCCTGGCGGTGGACAACGTGCTGGCGGTGCTCGGCGGCTCAGCGCCCCTGACGCCGGTGGAGGTCTGAGCCCGGGCCGCCCCAGCCCGCGGCCCAGGCCAGCGCGGTGGTCATCACCCGGAACGCCCCGAAGTGCGCGGCGCCGGGCTCCAGGAAGAGTTCGGCGTCCGGGATGTGGTCGGCCAGCCAGCGGGAGTGGTCGACCGGCGAGAACTGGTCGTCCGCGCCGTGCCAGAGCCAGGTCGGCACCCGGACCGACCCGACCTCGAACCCCCAGTCGGCGGTGAAGGCCAGCACGTCGTCGATCCAGCCGTCGGCGCCGTGCCGGAACGCCTCCCGGTAGTTGCTCTGGAGCATCCGCCGCAGTCCGCTGTCGGCCACCACCTCCCGGTCGGCGGCGGAGAGTTCGGTGCGCAGCCCGTTCAGCAGCCGGACCGGGTCGTCCTTGATCTGCCGGGAGCGGAACTCCATCGCGTCGGCGATCCGGCCGTGCCCGCGCTCGGCCTCCTGGTAGGCGCGGACGTTGGACGGCGTCATCCCCGCGTACCAGTCCAGGCCGGCCGCGTTGCGCGGCGCGAGGCCGACCAGCACCGCCGCCCGGCTGACCCGCCCCGGCAGCAGCGCCGCGCAGGCCAGCGCGTGCGGGCCGCCGCCGGAGCGGCCGAGCACCGCGAAGCTGTCCAGCCCGAACTCGTCCGCGATGGTCCGCACGTCCGCGGCCGCCGCGCTCACCCGGCGGCCGAACAGCCGGGTCGAGTCGCCGTAGCCCGGCCGGTCGTACGAGATCAGCCGCACGCCCAGCCGGTACAGCACGGTGCTGCGCGGGTGCGGGCCGACCCGGCTGCCGGGCATGCCGTGCAGCAGGAACACCGGACGGCCGCGCGGGTCGCCGAGGGACTCGACGGCGAGCGCGCGGTCGTCCGCCGTTTTGATCATCCGTAACGACACCTGCGGCCTCCTCAGTGCTCCGGGTCGGTTGCGTGCTCCCGGTCGGTGGTGGTGCGTACCTCCCGGCGGGCCTGCCAGGTGGTGTGCTCGCGGGAGATCGCGTCCTCGGCGTCCCGGGCCAGGCGGGCCCAGATCTCCTCGGCCTCCATCGACTCCAGGTCCAGCTGGGCGAGTTGGCGCTGGATCTGTGCCAGCTCCTCGGCGGCCAGGGCGTACGCGGCGGCCAGCGGCCGGTACTGGCGCAGCTGCGCCCAGGCGGCGACCGAGGCGGCCACCGCCGAGACCGTGCCCAGCGCGTCGTAGCTGAACGCGCCGAGCGCCCGCAGCAGGGCGAGCACCAGGCCGAGCGCGGGCAGCAGCACACCCAGCACCCCGGCCCAGTGCCCGGCGCGGGCGCAGTAGCGGGCCTTGGCGCGGTACCAGTCGTGCTGCAGCTGGATCCGCTCGGCCAGGTACACCTCGCGGCGCACCGCCAGCGGCTGGCCGCGCAGGTCGTGCATGGCCGGGGTGATCTCCACCCCGGCGTCCGGGACGGCCACCGGGCTGTCCCGGAACGCGCCGAGCACCCCGGAGAGCTGGAAGCGGTACAGGCCCTCGGCGTCCGGCAGGGCGCGCGGCGGGGGCTGGTAGGCGTCGGCCCGGACGGCGTACTTCCAGGCCAGCGTCTTCACCGACTCGGCGGCCGCCCGCCCCTCGTACCAGAGGCCCTGCGGGTTCTGCCGGCTGATCACCACCGCCAGCACGATCGCGCCGAGGTAGGCGGCCGCCGCGGGCCAGGCCCAGGGCTCGCCGTCGGCCGAGCCGGTCGCCGCGGCGACCACCAGCAGGACCAGTTCCCACGCGGAGAGCAGTACCGAGCGCCGCTGCCCGCGCAGCGACGCCGAGTCGGCGGCCCAGAAGAACTCGGGCAGCAGGTCCCGCTCACGCACCCACCCGGTCCGTCCCGCAACAGACGCCATGTTCGGCCCCCACCAGTCGCTCCGGTCGCACCGCTCTCCTGCCCCGGGGGACTCGCCGGTACGCCTGGTGACGGCCGGGGCGGCCGGATGTGGCCGGGAAGCCCCGGTGGTTGTCCGGTACTCCCCGTGTTCGGTCCGGTACCCAGCGTGCGGGAGGCGGCGGGGGCGCGCACCGGCCGGCGGATGTGCGCGGGCGACCTGCCGGTGCGGCCCGGCGGAGTGCGGGCCGGTGCGCGCGGCCGGCGGGTGCGGCCCGGCGGGTGCCGCTCAGTAGGTGTAGAAGACCCGCTCGGTGTTCTCGGCCATCTGCTCGGCGTTCCACTCGGTGCCGCCCGGGACGTTGCCGGAGCGGAACAGCGGCGGCGCGGGGCACTCCCCGGCGGCCGCCCGGTCGGCCAGCCGGCCGACCGCGGAGGCGACCACGGCCTGCATCAGCGCGCTGGTCACGATGGTGGAGACCGGGCCGAAGGTGGTCTCGGCGCCCGGGTGGGTCAGCTCGCCGTCGCCGACCGCGATCTTGCTGTCCAGCACCACGTCGCAGTGGTCCTTCAGGTAGGTGCCGGTCGGGTGTGCCGAGGGCACCTCCCGCGGGTAGGCCAGCGAGGTCACGCCGACCACCTTGAGGCCGCGGTCCCGGGCGTAGCGGGCCAGCTCGACCGGCATCACCTGGCGGCCGGAGAGCGAGATCACGAACAGCAGGTCCCCGGCGGTCGCCGGGGTCAGGTCCAGGGTGGCGGTGGCCAGCCCGGAGACCCGCTCCAGCGCGCTGGACAGCGGCGCGGGCATCACCGTCACCCCGGCGGTCCCGGGCACGTTCAGCAGGTTCACCGGGACCAGTCCGCCGGCCCGGTAGACCACGTCCTGGGCCGGCAGCGCGGAGTGCCCGGCACCGAAGGTGAAGACCCGGCGACCCTCGGTCATCGCCTCCGCCAGCAGCGCGGCGGCGGCCTCGATGGTGCCGGCCTCCTCCTCGCGGACCCGCTGGAGGTGGGAGATCGCGGCGTCGAAGTACCGGCCGACCAGGTCGTTCATCTGCTGCCTTCGCTCTCTGCCGGTGGGGGATTCCGGCCGGGTGGGGTGGTCCGGGTGGTCCAGACCGCCGGTGGAGAAAGCTTCGGCGAGCACGGTCGCGCCCCGGTGGCATCGTTGTCAACAGGAACAAAACGGGCCTCCGGAGCCCCGGGGCGGGCCCGGTTGTCGGTCCGGTACGTCAGAATTGGCGGTGAGGACACCGAAGAACGGAGCCAGCGGCGATGTCTGGGCTGATCGACACCACTGAGATGTACCTTCGCACCATCCTGGAGCTGGAGGAGGAGGGCATCGTCCCGATGCGTGCCCGGATCGCGGAGCGCCTGGAACAGAGCGGCCCCACGGTCAGCCAGACGGTCGGCCGGATGGAGCGCGACGGGCTGCTCCAGGTCGCCGGGGACCGCCACCTCGAACTGACCGAGGAGGGCCGCCGGCTCGCGGTGCGCGTCATGCGCAAGCACCGCATCGCCGAGTGCCTGCTCGTCGACGTGATCGGCCTGGAGTGGGAGCAGGTGCACGAGGAGGCCTGCCGCTGGGAGCACGTGATGAGCGAGACGGTCGAGCGCAAGGTGCTCGCCATGCTCGGCCACCCCACCCAGTCGCCGTACGGGAACCCGATCCCGGGCCTGGACGAGCTGGGCGACACCAAGGCCGAGGGCGAGGGCTTCGACGCCGGGCTCGTCCCGCTGGACACCGTCAAGCCGGGCGAGGCCGGGGCCGACGTGGTGGTCCGCCGGATCGGCGAGCCGATCCAGACCGACAGCGCGCTGATGAGCACCCTGCGCCGGGCCGGTGTCCGGCCGGGCTCCACGGTCAAGGTGAGCGCCGGCGTCGGCGGCGTGCTGGTCGGCACCGGGGACAACGCGGCGGAGCTGGGCAAGGACATCGCCCAGCACGTCTTCGTCGCCCAGGCCTGAGGCGCCGGACGCGAACAGCCGAGCGGGCCCGCTGCTCCCCGTGCAGCGGGCCCCCGCGCCGCCCCCGTGCCACCCCGCCCCCCCGGGTACCACCCCCGTACCCCCGTGGGGTAAAAACAAAATAAGCGGCCGACGGTAATTGT
>NZ_JBSHAP010000021.1:10019-69985 GCF_053611565.1 Kitasatospora sp. NPDC054795 | reverse complement strand
GGGGGGGTGGTGGGAACGTACATCGCCATGCACTTTTTCGTCGCCCTGGCCTGTGGCGCGGGACGCTAACAGCCGAGGGGGCCCGCTGCTCCCGGTGCAGCGGGCCCGCTCGCCTCCCCGTTCCCTCCCGTCCCCTCCTGTTCCCTCCCGCTTCCCCTCCGTCGCCGCCGCCCGGCTTCCCCGTCCGAGCGCCCCTGCCGGCGTCCCCACACACCGCAATTCCTCCCCTCGGCCGATCATGGCAATCCTTGAGTGCCGTCACTCGTACGAGGGGCTTTTCCCGTTGACCAGCGGGTACACGGAAGCCTTATCCGGACATGCGTATGACGGGCCCCGTCCCCGGTGGGAGACAAGGCCCGTCACTCGCGCGCGTTGTGTCGCGCGGTGCGCACCCTCACCCGATCGGCGGAGGGCGGCCGTTGAAGGGGCCGGGCGGAACCGGCGGAACTCAGCCCACCGGCGTCGGCCGGGCGGCCCGGGCGGTGCGGCCCGAGGGCGTCTCGCGGGCGCAGGCGTAGGCCAGCGGGCCGATCAGCTCGGCGGCGTCCGGCAGCCAGCGGTTGAGCGCGGAGGGGGAGCGGGCCCACTGGGCGTACCCGAGGGAGCCGATCCGGGACGGCGGGGCGACCGTCCAGTCCCCCTCGCCCCGGGCGACCAGGTCCAGCCGGCCCGGCGGCCGGCCGAGCCGGCGGAGCATCTCCGGGAGCCTGGCCGCGGCCCCGGGCAGTGCCAGGAAGTGCAGTCGCCGCCCGATCAGCCCGGGCGCGGCGGGCTGGACCACGACCGGGCCGAGCTGGAGGTCCATCCGCTCCATCCGGGCGAGCGCCAGACAGCCGGCCGTCTCCGGGACGTCCAGCACGTCGAACGAGCGCCCGGTGGGCAGCAGGATCGACGCCCGGGGCCGGTCGGTCCACCAGCTCCGCACCGCGCCGGGGCCGGCGCTCGCCGTCCGCGCCCAGTCCGCGTCCAGCGGGTGGGCGCCCGGCAGCGTGCAGCGGCGGTCCCCGCAGGAGCAGCGGACACCGCCGCCGCCGTCGTCGATCAGCCAGGCGCCCGGGGCCACCTCCCAGTGGCGGTTCTCGGCGTAGCCGACGGCTTCGACGAGCAAGGGGGGTGGAGCGGCCTTCTCGTTCCGGTCCGAGGCGTCGGGGATGTCTTCCACGGGGTACTCAACTACCGTGTGTGAGGCTGGTTACGGCCCGATGGCGCCCGGTTGGGTGCATCCCGGCAATGTCACCCGTTCCGGTTAGTCGACCGAGTTGGTGGGGCCGAGGGCAGGCGCAGTGGGGGCGCACAGGAGCATTTCCCAGGGCGCAAGGGGGGTGCGGTTCGTCACCGTGGGTATCCCGCTGGCGTTGCTGATCGCTAACCTGGTGTCAGATTCCTTGGACGGTCGGACAGTCGGCAACAGATCAGCAGAATCGTCGCCCGCCGGCCGGGACCGGAGGGTGTGGGGAGGCGAAGCCCAATGGCCGCGAGACCACTCGTCGCACGACAGCCCAACGAGCGTCTGCAGCAACTGATCCAGGAGGCCAGCTGCTCCAACGCCGGCCTGGCCCGGAGGGTCAACCTCTGCGGCGCCGAGCACGGGCTGGACCTTCGGTACGACAAGACCTCCGTGGCCCGCTGGCTGCGCGGGCAGCAGCCGCGCGGGCAGGCGCCGGCCGTGATCGCCGAGGCCCTGGGCCGCAAGCTCGGCCGCAGCGTGTCGGTCGAGGAGATCGGCATGGCGGACGGCAAGAACCTGAGCTCCGGCATCGGGCTCCAGTTCGCGCCGACCATCGGTGCCGCCCTGGAGCAGGTCTGCGAACTCTGGCGCAGTGACGTCGGCCGGCGGGACTTCCTGACCGGCGCGACGGTCGCCGCCTCCGCGCTGGTGGAACCCAGCCGGGACTGGCTGATCACCCCGCCGGACCCGGTGGTGGCGCGGGCCGGCGGCCCCCGGGTCGGCCCGACCGACGTGGCCGCGATCAGGGCGACCACCACGATGCTGGTCGACCTGGACCACCGCTTCGGCAGCGGCCATGTGCGCCCGGTGGTGGTGCACTACCTCAACTCGGTGGTCTCCGGCCTGCTCGGCGGCGCCTACCGGGAGGAGACCGGTCGCCAACTCTTCGCCGCCGTGGCCCGGTTGACCGAACTGGCCGGCTACATGGCGGTGGACACCGGGCAGCCCGGCCTCGCCCAGCGCTACTACATCCAGGCGCTGCGACTGGCCCAGGCCGCCGACGACCGCGGCTACGGCGGCTACGTGCTGGCCGCCTCGATGAGCCACCTGGCGGCGACCCTCGGCAACCCGCGGGAGATCGCCCAACTCGCCCGCGCCGCCCAGGAGGGCGCCCGCTCGGTGGCCACCCCGACGGCGATGGCGATGTTCTACGCCGCCGAGGCCCGCGGCCACGCCCTGCTCGGTGACGCCCGCTCCTGCGAGACGGTGTCGGCCAGGGCCCTGGAGATGATGGAGCGCCGCCGCCCGGAGGACGACCCGGACTGGATCGCCCACTTCGACGACGCCTACCTCGCCGACGAGTTGGCCCACTGCCACCGGGACCTGGAGCAGGCCGGCCAGGCCGAGCACTACGCCCGCCGGGCGCTCGACCTGCACCCGCCGACCCGGGTCCGGCGCCGTGCGGTGGACCTCGTCCTGCTGGCCACCGCCCAGCTCCAGCAGCGGGACCTGGAACGCGCCTGCGAGACGGGCGCCCAGGCGGTCCGGCTGCTGAGCGGGCTGCGGTCCAACCGGGGCGTGGAGTACCTGGACGAGTTCCGGCGCCGGCTGGAGCCGTACCGGGAGCAGCGGGTGGTCCGGGAGTTCCACGCCCGCGCGGACGCCGAGGCGGCCTAGGCCCCGGGCCCGCCTCCGCGCCTCGGGCCCGGGGGCGGCCCGGGCCCTGGGCGGTCGCGGATCGTCTGTGCAGGGAGCGTGATGGATGTCCCGCCCACGTGGTCACCCGGTGAGGCGAACCGGTAGCGTGGGCGCGACGTCCAAGGAACTGTGATGCTCCCAAGAACCGACGAGATGTGGTCCGCCGTCAGTGCGCGGTCCTGCACAGGTGAGGAATCGCGTTGAGTCAGCGCCGCTCGTACCCGAACTCCGGTGACTTCAACCTGGACGACCTGTTCCGCCCCGAGCCCGGCCAGCCGCAGGGGCAGCCGGGCCGGCCGCAGGCCCACTCGGCCGTGCCGCCGGTGGGACAACCGTCGGGGCAGCCGGAGTACCTCGGCGAGGGCGCGCACGCGCTGCCCACCCAGGCGATGCCCGCGCAGCCGGTGCCGGGCCAGTCGATGCCCGGGCACTCGCTGCCGGGCCGGCCGATGCCGGGGCAGGGGGCCCCGTGGGGCGCGCCGCAGCCCGGGTACGGTGCCCCGCAGCCCGATCCGGCTCCGGAGACCCAGTACCTGCCGCCGTACCCCGCCGGCGACCCGCAGGCGGCCGGCTACCCGGCGGCGCAGGCCCAGCCCGGTTACCCGCAGCCGCAGCCCGCGCCGGGGTACCAGGCCTATCCGCCGGCCGCCCAGCCGCAGCCGGCCTACCCGGCCCAGGACCACCACCAGGGCTACGCCCCGGAGCAGGGGCAGGACTACGGCCAGGGGTACGACCAGGGGCACGACGCGACCCGGGCGGGCGGCTCGGGACGCGGCGGACGTTCGTCCAACAAGCTGATCATCGGCGGCGTGGTGGCGGGCTGCGCGGCGGCCGGCATCCTGGTCGCCGTCCTGATGAGCGGCGGCGACGAGACCAAGGACGACAAGAAGACCACCCCGGCGGCCGCCACCGCCGGCGCCACCACCACCCCCGGGGCGCCGAGCGCGAGCGGCTCCGGCACGGCCGTCGACCCGGAGGTCAAGGCCCAGGCGCAGCCGCTGTCGGACCTGCTGGGCACCGCGAGCGACAGCCGCAGCTCGGTGGTCTCCGCGGTCGCCTCGGTGCAGAAGTGCGACAAGCTGCCCGAGTCCCAGCAGGCGCTGACGGCCGCGGCCGGCAAGCGGCGCGAGCTCCAGAGCAAGCTCGGCCAGCTGAAGGCCGACAAGCTGCCCGGCGGTCAGCAGCTCGTCGACCAGCTCAACGCGGCCTGGACGGCCTCGGCCCAGGCCGACGACGAGTACGCGCTCTGGGCGCAGGACGCGCAGGGCGCCTGCGACGCGAAGAAGCAGGACAACCAGCACTACAAGAACGCCGTCCAGGCGAGCGGCACCGCGACCACGGCGAAGAAGCAGGCCGCCACGCTCTGGAACGCGATCGCCGCCCAGACCGGACTGCCCAACCGGAGCGACGGCGACCTCTGAGCGACGGCGGTCGACGGCGGTCGACGGGGGATGCCGGTCGACGGGGGACGGCGGTCGACGGGGGACGGCGGCCCGTGAACGACGGCGGCCCGTGAACGACGAGGGGGACGGGCCGCAAAGGCCCGTCCCCCCACCCTCGCCCCGGGCGGTCCGCGTCAGGCCGGCGGACGGCCCCCGGTGAGTGCCCAGCGGATGTCCACGAAGCCCGGCTGCTGCAGGGTCATCCGGCCGTTCTTGACCACCTGGTAGGTGACCCAGGTGTTCACCAGCCGCGGCGACCCGCCGCTGGGCAGCATGTTGGTGGTGCCCCAGTTGAGCGGCGGGGTGATCCCGACGTCGATGCCCTCCCCGCTGTCCAGCAGCGAGGAGACCGTCTTCGGAGTGACCGTCCGGCCGCCCTCCGCCAGCTTCTGCACCGCCGTCCGGAACACCTCGTACGCGACCCAGGTGGTCTGCACTCCCGGGTCGGAGACGTCGATGGGGTGCCCGCCGGTGGTGTCGGTGCGCACCACCGCGCGCAGCCCGTCCCAGATCTTCGCCGACTCCGGCGGGTACCAGCTGGTGACGTAGGCGCCGCCGAGCGGGCCGGAGTCGCCGCCGGTGGAGTCCACCACCGACTGCTGGACGCTGCCGATCACCGAGGCGATCCGGGTGTTCTTCGCGTTCAGCCGCCGGTAGGAGTCCAGCAGGTTGCCGGTCGGCTCGGCGGCCAGGGCGCTGGTGATGCAGTTGCCCGGCTCGTCCTTGCCGATCGCCTTGCGGATCACCGGGGTGTAGTCGGAGGACTGCTCGGGCGCCTTGACGTCCGTCAGCCTGATCCCGGCCGGCCGCAGGGCGGTGCCCAGGTAGCCGAGCAGGTTGTCGCCGGCCGGGGTGTCCGGGCGGACCAGGGAGACGGTCCGGCAGCCGGCGTCCACCAGCTGGCGGCCGTTGCCCGCGATCAGCGCCGGCATGCCGCCGTCCACCGGGTAGGACAGCGGGCTGGAGAACTCCGGCTGGGAGAGCCCGTAGCCGCCGATCAGCGGGATGCCGGCGCGCTCCAGCACCGGCATGAACGCCTCGCCCCACTGGCTGTAGGAGCCGATCACGGCGACCACCTTGGCGTCCACCGCCTGCTGGGCACAGGCGCGGGCACCGTCCGCGGTGTTGTGCTCGTTGCAGGTGATCACGCGCAGCCGGTGGCCGTTCACGCCGCCCTTGGCGTTGACGTCCTGGCCGATGGCGGAGGCGAGCGCCGTCATGCCCGGGCGGTCGGCGGAGCCCGTGCCGGCCGGGGCCCAGGTCATCACGGTCAGGTCGTCGCCGGTGGTCGAGGCATCGGCCGGTCCGCCGCACGCGGAGGCCGAGAAGAGGGTGGGGAGCAGGGCCGCGGCGGTGGCGGCGGCTGCGATCGGGCGTCGGCGGCGGCGCCGCACGATCGGGGGACGGGCCTGGAAGGAGTCCCTTCGGCTGGTCATCGCTTTTCCCTCTCTGGGGCGCACTCCGGCGCACCGGAGCAAGCCAAGCCCCGGCGCCACAAGCCGAGAGGGCCGAAATGCGAACGGATGGCGAACGGCCGCCGAAATCCGGAGTGGTACGCGTGTAGATCGCGAGTGGAGCACGAACAGACGGGGAACGTACGATCGTTCACCATGTCCGCCAGCACAGATTCTTCGTATCGGTCCGCCCGAAACCCTTCTCGTCCGGGCCACCGCTCCAGCACGATGGGCGGCATGCCGCTCAACGACCTGCCCTGGTGGCGCTGGCGAGCCCGACTGCGCTCGGCGCTGCACATGCTGTCCGACCCCGCTTTCCAGCAGGAGACCTGGCTGACCGGCCGGGAGGGGTACGGCGACGTGACCGACGCCGTCTACCGCCTCGTCGAGGACACCTGGCTGGACCGCTGGTCGGCCGAGAAGTACATCGGGACGATCCTCCGCGACTCCGCCGAGGCCGCGCTGGTGGACGTCGCGGTGCTGCGGGCCGTGCAGATGCTGCACGAGGTCGGTGCGGACGCGCCGGCCTCCGCCTACCTCGGCCACCCCGGCTGGCCGGAGACCGTCCGGGCCGCCCGCGAGGCGCACGTCGTGCTGGCCTCGGGCGACGGGGACGACCCGGACGCGTCGCCCAAGTCGCTGGACGTGCTGCGCATCCTCACCAAGCTCTGACCCGCCGGACCGCCGCCGTCCCGCAGTACGGGCAGCGGGGCGGCGGGTGTCCGGGATGTGACACGCTGGACCATCCACGCACGTCACGACCTCAGAACGGGATACTCCCAGTGGAACAGCAGCCGGTCAGCGCCCAGTACGTCCTCACGCTGTCCTGCCCCGACAAGCAGGGCATCGTCCACGCTGTCTCCAGCTACCTCTTCATGACCGGCTGCAACATCATCGACAGCCAGCAGTTCGGGGACGGTGACAGCGGGCTCTTCTTCATGCGGGTGCACTTCTCCGCCCCCGAGCCCGTCACCGCCGACAAGCTGCGGGCCAGCTTCGCCGCGATCGGCGCCTCCTTCGGGATGGACTGGCAGATCCACCCGACCGAGCAGCGGATGCGGATCGTGCTCATGGTCAGCAAGTTCGGGCACTGCCTGAACGACCTGCTCTACCGCACCCGGATCGGCGCCCTGCCGGTGGAGATCGCCGCGGTCGTCTCCAACCACACCGACCTGCGGGACCTGACCGAGAGCTACGGCATCCCGTTCCACCACATCCCGGTCACCAAGGACACCAAGGCCGAGGCCGAGCAGCGGCTGCTCGACCTGGTCGCCGAGGAGAACGTCGAACTGGTCGTGCTGGCCCGCTACATGCAGGTGCTCTCCGACCGGCTGTGCGCCGAACTGTCCGGCCGGGTGATCAACATCCACCACTCCTTCCTGCCGAGCTTCAAGGGCGCCAAGCCGTACCACCAGGCGCACGCGCGCGGCGTCAAGCTGATCGGCGCCACCGCGCACTACGTCACCGCCGACCTGGACGAGGGCCCGATCATCGAGCAGGAGGTGGCCCGGGTCACCCACGACGTCAGCCCCGACCAGCTGGTCGCGCTCGGCCGGGACGTCGAGTGCCAGGCGCTGGCGCGCGCGGTGAAGTGGCACAGCGAGCACCGGGTGCTGCTGGACGGGACCCGTACGGTCGTCTTCGCGTAACCGCTCCGGGCGGGTCGCTGCGCGCGGACGGCGGGCCGCTACGGCCGGGAGAGCAGCGGGAGCGCGTGCAGCACCTCGCGGACCGCGGACCGGTCGCCGTGCTCGCCGACCGGCAGCCGGTCCGGGTCGCGGTGCGCGGCGGCCAGCTGGCACAGCTCCAGGCCGTCCAGCACCATCGACGCCACCGGCTCCCCGCCGGGCGGGCCGCCGCTGCCGACGGCCGCGCCGTCGCCGCCGTCCAGGGTGATCAGCCACTCGCCGCCCGCCGGGCCGTCGACCATCAGCCGCACCCGCCGGGCCGTCCGGGCCCCGCCCTCCGGCGCACCCGGCGCCCCGGCGTGCTCGGGCCGGGCCGCGCGCAGCCCGGCCAGCGCCCGGGGGAGCAGCCGGACCACCAGCTCCACCATCTGCCGCAGGTGCTGCGGCGTCGGCGGGTCGTACGGGTAGGCGACCGCCCGGGCCACGTCCTCGCCGTGCACGAAGCACTCGAAGGCGCGGTCCACGAAGGCGTCGCGCAGCGGCAGCACCGCGAAGCCGTAGTCGACCGGGGTGTTGCCCTGCGGCACGAGCGCGGCGCTGCGCACCAGGTCGTGGGCCTGCCGCCGCCAGCGGGAGCGCACCGACTGCGGCGCCAGGCCGGCCTGGTCGGCGATCAGCCGGCCGGTGCGCGCGGTGACCCCGGCGTACCGGCCGCCCTGCGGCGGGACGCGCGGCACGGACGGTCCGGCGGCCGGCTCCTGCGGGGGCACCCGCCGCCCGGCCGGTGCGGCGGGCGGGCCCGGAGCGGCCGGCACCGGGTCGGGCAGGCCGAGTGCCAGCGCCAGGAAGCCGTCCACCGCGGTCAGGTGGCCCAGCACCTCGGCCGGGCGCAGCCGCTCGGTGCCGCCGTGCCACGGCAGTTCCGCCACCTCCTGCCACTCCTCCGGGCCGAGGTCGCGCAGCAGCGCGTCGAGCTTGGCGGTCTCCGCCGTGTACGGCATGCCCCAGGCGGGGACGGGCAGTTGGGCCGGCCGGCGGGCCAGGCACCAGTCGAGCACCTGCTGGCGCAGCGAGCCGGGCTGGTCCAGCGGCTCGTCCAGGGAGAGCCAGCCGGCCGCCTCGCGCAGCCGGGCCGCCTCCTCGGCGCACTCCCGGCAGTCGCGCAGGTGCTGCTCCAACTCGGCGGCCTCGCGGGCCGGGCAGGCGCCGAGGGCCCACGCGCCGAGCATCGAGCGCAGGGCGTCGTGCCGCTCCTCAGTGCTGCTCACGTCTCCCCGTCCCCGGTGCCGTCCTGGCGGGCGCGTTCGTCGGCAAGTTCGGTGGCCAGCAGCTCCAGACCGAGCCGCATCCGCTGCTTGGCGGCCTGCTCGCTGATGCCGAGCAGTCGGGCCGTCTCGCGGTAGGTGCGGCCGTCGTAGTAGGTCACCGCGATGGTCTCACGCAGGGGTTGGGGCAGGGAGTCGACCACGTACTGCATCCTCGCGGCGGTGGCCACGGCGCGGATCTCGGCCTCCGCGCCCGGTGCGAGTTCGGCGGCCCGCCGGGCCCGCAGCCGTTCGACCGCGCGGTGGTGGGTCAGCGCGCCGAGCCATGAGCGCAGGGTGCCCCGGTCGGGGTCGAAGTCCTCGGGGTGCTCCCAGGCGTGGGCGAAGACCTCCCGGGTGAGCTGGGTGGCGGCGGCCTGGTCGGCGAGTATCCGTCCGGCCAGGCCGTGCACCATCGGTGCGAGCTGGTCGTAGAGTTCGCCGAGCGCCGTCTCCTCGCCGCGGGCGAGGCGGCGCTGCAACTGCTCGTCCCAGCGCGGGGTCCGCTCCGGGGTGGCCATCGGGAACCACCCTCCTGACCGGGGTCGCTGGCTTACCCAACGGTATCTTGCGGCCGGGCGGCGCCGGGGGCGATTGCGGCAAGAACGGAACCGTTCCTGGCGGATCACCCCTCCTCATGGATGCGCCTCCCGGCCCGGACCCCTCGCCCGGATCCCCTCGCCGGGGTCCCTCCGGGTTCCTCGCCGGGGCCCCTCGCCCGGGCCGGGTCGTCCTCCCGCGGCCGGATCGTCGGCCGGTGGGACCCGTCCGCCGATGCCACCGTTCGAGAGCCGTCGGACATATGTCGCACGGGTGGTTCGTGAGTGGCGGGAGGGGTGCGCGGGGCGCGCGGCGGTAGGTTCCCGACTGCGGGACCAGCGGGACCAGCGGGACCAGCGGGACCAGCGGGTCGGCCGGGTCGGACGATCACCGGTACGAGCCTCGCGAGAGTGAGCGGGACAGTATGCACCGCGCTGTCGCCCGATCGCCGGAATATGCCCGAAGCGCTTGCTGCGGTCCGTCCCCCCGCCCATCCTGAGGCGTATTCGTGTCGCGGCCGGGTGCCCGACCGACGAGACGGCGCGGGCGAGTGGGTGCGGACGGACAGACCGGGCGGGCGCTCGGGCACGGCTCGGGTGGCGCCGGGCGACGTGCGAGGGCCCGCCGGCCGATCCGGCCCGATCGGGACTACGGCCGAACTGCGAGTGCGGGTGGTGGAGCGGTGCAGGTTCTTCAGGTACAGCTGGCGGTGCAGGCCGACCCCGCCGAGGTCGGCCGGGCCCGTCGATGGGTGCGCTCGCGGCTGCTGAACCACGGGGTGGACCCGGACGCGCCGATGGCCGAGACGGTGGTGCTGGTGGTCTCGGAGCTGGTGACCAACGCCGTGGTGCACACGGGCTGTCCGGCCGTGCTGAGGCTCTGTCTGCCGGTGGCCGACGGCCCGCAGGAGGGCGGACCGGCCGCCCCGCTGCGGGTGGAGGTCGCCGACGCGAGCCGGGCCGCGCCGACGCCGCGGCACGCGGGCGCGGACGAGGACGCGACCAACGGGCGCGGCCTGGAGCTGGTCGAACTGCTCTGCGAGCGCTGGGGCTGGTACCCGGAGGACTCGGGCAAGCGGGTCTGGTGCGAGATCGGCAGCGACGCCCGTCCCGCGGATCCGCTGGCCGACGTGGACTGGGCGGCTTTGGCGCAATAGCGGCTTTCGCGGCGGCCGTCGGACCGTGCCGAGCACGGTGCTGATCACCGGCCGAAAGGTGACGCAACCATTCCGAATTTCGGACTACCCATTGACGTGACGTATCCGACTGATCACGCTTGGGTGCGGCGCTCCGTCGCGAGGGGACGCCGAGGGGATGTCCGTCCACCGCCGCGGTGCCGCTGTCCAGGGGATTCGTGCCGGCAGGGCGGACCACGGACGGCCGGTCACGGGCCGCTCCTCGGCGAGTGCGGAGGGTGTGGCGCGGGATCAGGGCTCGCGCGCCGGGGCTGGATGGCGGCCTGCCGTACCGTGCTCGGGGTGGGCGCGGCCTGCCGCCATCCGATCCGCCGCCGGCGCCCGACGGGATTCGGCCACCGGTCGGGCGGTCGCCGGGCCGCACTCAGGAGGCGCGGCCTTCCGGGGCGGAGCGGAAGGTCCGCCGGTAGGCGCTCGGTGCGACGTCGAGCCGGCCGCGCAGCTGAAGTCGCAGCGAGGCGGCGGTGCCGAAACCGGACTCCCGGGCGACCTGGTCGATCGTCAGATCGGTCCGTTCCAGCAATTGGCGGGCCCGCTCGGTTCGCTGGGTGGTGATCCACTGGCCGGGGCTGGCGCCGGTCTCCTCGCGGAAGCGCCGGGTGAAGGTCCGTACGCTCATCCCCGCCCGGTCGGCGAGCTGCCGCAGCGCCAGTGGCCGGTCCAGGTGCTCCAGTGCCCAGGCGCGCACCGCGGCGGTGCCGCTGCCGCCGGAGTCCACCGGGCTCGGGGCCTCCACGTACTGCTTCTGCCCGCCCTCGCGCCACGGCGGCACCAGGCAGTTGCGGGCCACCGCGTTGGCCACCGCGCTGCCGTGGTCGCGGCGCACCACGTGCAGGCACAGGTCCACCCCGGCGGCCACCCCGCCGGAGGTGAGGATGTCGCCGTCGTCGGTGTAGAGCACGTCGGGGTCCAGCCGCACCTTGGGGAACAGCCGGGCGAAGCGCTCGGTGTAGCGCCAGTGGGTGGTGGCCGGGCGGCCGTCCAGCAGGCCGGCGGCGGCCAGGACGAAGGAGCCGGTGCAGATCGACATCAGCCGGGTGCCGGGCCGGATCCGGGCCAGCGCGGCGGCCAGGGGCGGGGTGAAGCAGGCGTCGGCGACGGCCGGGGCGGAGTCGGCGGAGGCCGGGATCAGTACGGTGTCCGCCCGTTCCAGCAGTTCGGGCCCGTGGTCGACCATGACCCGGAAGTCGGCGCTGGTGGTGACCGGCCGTCCGTCCAGGGTGCAGGTGGCCACTTCGTACAGCGGCCGTCCGGCCGGGTCCTTGGCGCCCCCGAAGATGCGGGCGGGGATGCCGAGTTCGAAGGCGATCACGCCCTCCAGGGCGAGTACCGCGACCAGGTGTGCCATGCCGTCCCCTCGGGCGTCGGTGGGTCCGGGCCAGGGTACTGCGGGCCATGGCCCGAATCTTGCGAAAGCTGTCATTCAGGCCACTCGTCCGGCCCGGGGCGGCCCGGAACACTCGTTCGCGTGACCGAACGCAGCGCCCTCGCCCCCGCATCCCGCTCCGAACCGCCCGCCCCGGCCGAGCGCCCCCGGGTGCACTACGCCTGGGTGGTGGCCGGCGTCTCCCTGCTCGTCCTGCTCGGCTCGGCCGGCTTCCGCTCCACGCCGAGCCTGATGATGGACGCCCTGCACAACGAGTTCGGCTGGTCGCTCGGGACGATCTCCAGCGCCACCTCCGTCAACCTGACGCTCTACGGCCTCACCGCCCCCTTCGCCGCCGCCCTGATGGACCGGTTCGGGGTGCGCCTGGTGGTGGTCTGCGCGCTGCTGACCATCTCGGTCGGCTCCGGGCTGACCATGCTGATGCGCGAGCCCTGGCAACTGGTGCTCTGCTGGGGCGTGCTGGTCGGCCTCGGCAGCGGCTCGATGGCCGGAGCCTTCGCCACCACCATCACCGGGCGCTGGTTCCGGGCCCGCCAGGGCCTGGTCACCGGAGTGCTGACGGCCGCCGGAGCGGCGGGGAACCTGGTCTTCCTGCCGATCGGCGCCTGGCTGGTCGAGCAGCACGGCTGGCGTTCGGCCGTGGTCGTGGTCTCGCTCGCCGCCAGCGCCGTCGCCGTCCCGGTGCTGCTGCTGATGCGCGAGCGCCCCGCCGACCTCGGCCTGCTCCCGTACGGTGCGACCGAGGCCCCGGCCGCGACGGTCACTGACGGCCGAGCCCTGGCCCGCTCGCTGCGGGTGCTGCGGAACGCCGCGCGGGTCCGGGCGTTCTGGCTGCTGGCCGGCTCCTTCGCGATCTGCGGCGCAACCACCGCCGGCCTGGTCGGCACCCACTTCATCCCGGCCGCGCACGACCACGGCATGCCGGTCACCACCGCCGCGAGCCTGCTCGCGCTGATCGGCGTGTTCGACGTGCTCGGCACCGTCTTCAGCGGTTGGCTCACCGACCGGGTCGACTCCCGGGTGCTGCTGACGGTCTACTACGGGCTGCGCGGCCTGTCCCTGCTCCTGCTGCCGCAGCTGCTGGCCGGATCGCTCCAGCCGCCGATCCTCGCCTTCGTGATCTTCTACGGCCTGGACTGGGTGGCCACCGTGCCGCCGACCGTCGCGCTGTGCCGCCGGCACTTCGGCGAGGACGCCCCGATCGTCTTCGGCTGGGTGCTCGCCGCCCACCAGATCGGCGCGGCCGTCGTCGCCGGGCTGGCGGGCCTGGCCCGTGACGCCCTCGGCAACTACGACCTCACCTGGTACGGCGCCGGCGCGCTGTGCGCGGTCGCGGTCGGGCTCTGCCTGGCGCTGCGCGGCGGGCGGGCCGACCGGGCGGTGCCGGCCCTTCCGTGACGGGCGGTGCCGGCCCTCTCGTGACGGGTGGTCCGCGCGGCCGGGGGGCGCCGGACCTCCCGGTAGGACCGTCGTACCGGAGGTCTAGGCTCCGCTCCATGGCGCTCACCTTCACCCTGGACCCCGAGCTCGACCCCGATCTTCGGACGGCCGTCGTCCGGCTGTGGGTCGACGTCACCAACGCCGGCGGGGCGGTCGGCTTCGTGGCGCCGGTCACCGAGGAGGAGGTCCGGGACACCGCCGAGCGCCAGTTCGCCGGGGTCGGACCGGACGGCCCGGACCGGTTGCTCGTCGCGCACGAGAGCGCGACGGGCCGGCTGGTCGGCGTGCTGTTCTTCGAGTCGATGCGCTTCGACCTCATGGAGCACTGGCGGATGCTCAAGCGGGTCATGGTGCACCCCGACTTCCAGGGCCTGGGCCACGGCGCCCGACTGCTCGCCGAGGCCGAGCGGGTGGCCCGGGAGTGGGGCCTGGAGTCGCTGCGGCTCACTGCGCGCGGCGGCCTCGGGCTGGAGCGGTTCTACGCCCGCAGCGGCTACCGGGAGGTCGGCCGGGTGCCGGCCGCGATCCGGGTCGCCCCCGGGGACGACCGGGACGACATCACCCTCTGGCTCGACCTGCGCTGACGACCGCCCGCCGGGCCGCGGGCCGGATCGGGTGCCCCGTGCCCCGCTCCGGCCGTCAGGCATGCTTGACTGGAGAACCCGCCCCAGCGCAACGAAGAAGGACGTGTCGAGTGACCAGCAACGGCCCGGAGAAGTCGCACGCCACGCTCCGCTACACCTCGCTGCGGGTCAGCATCTTCCTCGGCTGCCTGCTGGTGGCCCTGCTGCTCGGGCACTTCGGCATCATCCCGGTCAGCGGTGAGGCCGGCATGATCTTCCTGTTCCTGCTGGCCGCGGTCGCCTCCGCGCCGCTCAGCTACGCGCTGCTGAGCAGGCAGCGCGACGAGATGTCCACGCAGATCAGCGGCAAGGTCTCCGGGATGCGCAGCCGTACCGCCGACCGGATCGCCGCGCAGAACGCCGAGGAGGACGCCGCCGACGACGCCGCCCGCTCGGCCACCGCCGGCCAGAACTGACCCGGGCCCGGCCCCGGAGCGCAGCCGCCGTGCCCGCCACCCGAGACTCCGCGCCGTCCGAGCCGCCCGCCGGGCAGCCGCCCTCCGAGGGGGCGTCCGAGGGGGCGCTCGGCACCTGGCCGGCCCCCGTCCGCCGCCCCACCGGGCGGGACGTGGCGCGGCTCGCCGGGGTCTCCCAGGCCACCGTCTCCCTGGTCTTCTCCGGCGCCGAGGCCGGCCGGCGGGTCTCCGAGGCCACCCGGGGGCGGGTCCGCGAGGCCGCCCGCAGCCTCGGCTACCGTCCGCAGGCGGCCGGGCGGCAGCTGCGGCTCGGCCGCAGCGGGATGATCCTGCTGGCCGTGCCGAACCTCCAGGGCCCGTTCTTCGGCCGGGTGCTGGAGGGCGTCCACGAGGAGGCCGGCCGCAACGGCCTGGCCGTCGTGGTCAGCTCCGGCTGGGGCAGCGCCACCCTGGCCGAGGCCGCCACCGCCGGCCGCTTCGACGGCCTGCTGATCTGCTCCCCGGACGACAGCCAGCTCGGTGAGCTGCCCGTCGACACCCCCGCCGTCTTCCTGGACGCCGACCCCGGCACCGACCGGGCGCGTCCGACCGTCGAGCTCGACGTGGCCGGCGGGATGCGTGCCGCGGTCGAGCACCTGGCCGCGCTCGGCCACCGCCGGATCGGCCGGCTGCGCTCCAGCCACTCCGCCTACACCTTCCGGGTTCGGCAGGCCGCCTTCGAGCAGGCTGTCCGTGAACTCGACCTGGACGTCCTGGAGTTGGGTGTGAGTCTGAACGACGGCCACCGGGCCGCGCGGACCGTCGCGGGCCGGCTGCTGGAGCGGGCGGACCGGCCGCGGGCGGTGATCTGCGACGACGACGTGGTCGCCTCCGGGGTCTACCAGGCCGCTGCCGAGCTGGGGCTGCGGGTGCCGGAGGACCTGTCGGTGGTCGGCATGGACAACGTCGCGGTGGCCGCGCTGCTCGCCCCGCCGCTGACCACCGTCGACCTGCCGGGCGAGGAGCTGGGCCGGGCGGGCGCGGCCGCGCTGGCGGCCCTGCTGCGCGGGGAGCGGGTGGCGCCGGTCGCGCCGTTGGCCACCTCGCTGGTGCTGCGTTCCTCCACGGCGCCGGCCGGTACGGGCCCGACCGGGCGGTGACGGTTCGTCACCGGTGACAGGACTGCGCCCGCCGGCGGGCGCAGTCGTTCGTGGGGGTGGGTCAGCCCACCGGGACGGGCCGGGCGGCCGGGGCGAGCGGTGCCGGGTGGAACCAGCGCCGGGCGCCGAACAGCACCAGCCCGCCGAGTGCGATCCCGCCCACCGCGCACAGCGCCACCGGGCGCAGCGAGTCCTCGGCGAGCTTGCCGGAGACGGCGTAGCCGAGCGAGTTGCCGGTGGCGAACAGCGTCACCAGCCAGGCGAAGGCCTCGGTGACGGTGCCGGTCGGCGCCAGTTCGGCGACCAGGACGAACGCCGCCGCCAGCAGCGGGGCCAGCATGATTCCGGAGAGGAAGGCCAGCGCGGCCATCGGGTACGGCCCGGGCAGGGTGACCAGCGGCAGGTAGGAGGCGGCCATCGCGAGGGCCATCACCCAGGTGCGGGTGGCCGTGGTCCGGCGCCAGGTGACCGCGCCGTAGGCGAGCGCGCCGAGCAGGCCGCCGAGCGCGGCCAGTGCCAGCAGGGTGCCTCCGCCGCCGGGCAGCGTACCGACGTGCTGTTCGGCGTAGGCGATGAACAGCACGTTCTGCGCGCCGACCGCCCAGCCGGCCCCGGCCAGTCCGACCAGCAGCAGCACCAGTCCGGGGGAGCGCAGCGGCCCGAGCAGTCCGGCGGACCGTTCCTGCGCGGGGGCGCGCCAGGCCCGGGCGGGCCCGGCGGTGGCGACGATCAGCGCGCCGGCCAGTCCGAGCCCGGCGGCCACCCAGAGTGCGGCGACCGGGCTGAACAGTCCGGAGATGGTGGCGACGGCCAGCGGACCGGCCACGTAGAGGATCTGCTGGGCGGCCGAGTCGAAGGCGTACGCGGTGTCGAGCTGCTTCTCCTCGACCACGTCCGGCCAGAGCGAGCGCAGGCAGGGCTCCAGCGGGGGCATGGCGAGGCCGGCGATCGCGGCCCCGATCGGCGCACCGAGCGCGGAGCCGGGGGCGAGGGCGAGCAGCGCGTACCCGCCGCCGGCCACCACGGCGGAGGCGAGCAGGACGCGCGGCTGTCCGGTGCGGTCCACGATCCGGCCGAGCACCGGGCCGCCGACGGCGGCGGCGATCGCATAGGCGGAGGTGGCCAGTCCGACCCGGCCGTACGTCACGCCGGCGTCGCGCAGGGCGAGGGCGATGACGAGGGCGGTCATGCCGGCGGGCAGGCGGCCGAGCAGGGTGCCGAGCAGCAGGCGGGTGACGTGCGGGGCACGGAGCAGGGCGAGGTAGCCCATCGGCCGTCCTCTCCGGGTGGGCAGGCAGGGGCAGGGACGCCGTCAAAGTTATACGTATAACTGCTCAGCGGTCAATCGGGCCGCCGAGTCGGCCTGATGGGGCGTCAGCTTCGTTCGTGTCCGGAATTCGGGTCGGCGGCGGGCCTCGGGCGGCGTGCGCGCTGCGCGACCTCAAACAAGTACTTTGAACATCTCAAACCTTTACTGCTAACGTATCGGCCATGACAGCCTCAGACGCACTGCGGATGCACGGCCCGGGCCCCCTGCCCGCCGCCGCCCGCCCGTGTGCTCTGACCGGTGCTGTGGACAGCCCGCGCCGTTGTCGCGCCATGCGCTGTGCCGCCCTGAGCTGTACCGCGGCGGCACGCCCCTGACCGGGGGCCCGACCCCTCCCGTCCGGCCCCGCGCCGTGCCGCCCGCTCCGCCCCCACCTCACCGTCAGCAACGCCCTCCCCCGGAGACGCTCCCCCATGTCCACAGCGCCCGAGGCGACCTCGTCGCCGTCCGTGCTCGCCCGCATCCGCAAGACGCCCTTCTGGGTGCAGATCGTCGCCGGCCTCGTGCTCGGCGTCGGCCTCGGCTACCTGGCCCGCGCCGCCGACATCTCCTGGCTGGCCACCACCCTGGAGACCATCGGCAAGATCTTCGTCCAGCTGCTCAAGCTGGCCGTCCCGCCGCTGGTGTTCACCGCGATCGTGGTGAGCGTCGCCAACCTGCGCAACGTCACCAACGCGGCCCGCCTGGCCACCCGCACGCTGCTCTGGTTCATGGTCACCTCGCTGATCTCGGTCGGCATCGGCATCGGCCTGGGTCTGCTGACCAACCCGGGCGAGGGCACCAACCTGAAGACCGAGGGCCTCAAGGCGCTCGACTCCAAGGGCACCTGGATCGACTTCCTGACCGGGATCTTCCCGACCAACATCGTCGACTCCTTCACCAAGGTGAACGTGCTCCAGATCGTCTTCCTGGCGGTCGTGGTCGGCGCGGCGATCCTCAAGCTCGGCGCCAAGGCCGAGCCGGTCCTCAAGCTCAGCGAGTCCGTGCTGGAGCTGACCCAGACCGCGCTGTGGTGGGTCATCCGGCTCTCCCCGCTCGGCACCCTCGGCCTGATCGGCAAGTCCGTCGCCAAGTACGGCTGGGACCTGCTGAAGCCCTTCGCCACGCTGACCCTGGACATCTACCTCGGCTGCGCGCTGGTGCTGTTCGTCGTCTACTCGCTGGTGCTGCGCTTCGCCGCCGGGCTCAACCCGCTGCACTTCTTCAAGGGCGCCTGGCCCGCGATCCAGCTGGCCTTCGTCTCCCGCTCCTCGGTCGGCACCCTGCCGGTCACCCGCCGCGTCACCGAGCGCCTCGGCGTTCCGAGCGAGTACGCGTCCTTCTCCGTGCCGTTCGGCGCCACCACCAAGATGGACGGCTGCGCCTCGATCTACCCGGCCGTCGCCGCGATCTTCGTCGCCCAGGTCTTCAACATCGAGCTGGGCGTCAAGGACTACATCCTGATCGCCTTCGTCTCGGTGGTCGGCTCGGCCGCCACCGCGGGCCTCACCGGCGCGATCATCATGCTGACGCTGACCCTGTCCACGCTGGGCCTGCCGCTGGAGGGCGTCGGCCTGCTGCTCGCCATCGACCCGATCCTGGACATGATGCGCACCGCGACCAACGTCGCCGGCCAGGTCGTCGTGCCGATCGTGGTCGCGGCCCGGGAGAAGATCCTGGACGTCGCCGCGTACAACAACCCGTCCGGGGACCTGTACGACGAGACCCCGGAGCCGGCCGTCGCCGCCGGCCAGGGCGGCGCGACCCCGGTCGCGGCCTGAGGCGGGCGGCCCGGGACGGAACGTGCGGTCGAACGCCAGAGGGGACGTTCGACCGGCATGACGGAAAGGGCCCTCTCCCGGTGACGGGAGGGGGCCCTTTCCGCATTCCTTCGCTCCGTGCCCGAACTTCCGCTCCGGGACGGGCTTTCGAAAAGGCAGGGGGCCCGCCGACGGGCGGGCCCCCTTGGGTACTGCTCTTGTGCTCATGGTGGCGGCTGTCGGGAGCCGCCGGCGGACCCGTACGGGTCCCGAGCGATCAGAACATCAGAGGATGGTCAGACAGCGGTGACGTTCTCCGCCTGCGGGCCCTTCGGGCCCTGGGTGACGTCGAAGGTGACCGTCTGGTTCTCCTCCAGCGAACGGAAGCCGTTCGCGTTGATGGCGGAGTAGTGAACGAAGACGTCGGGGCCGCCGCCATCCTGGGCGATGAAGCCGAAGCCCTTCTCAGCGTTGAACCACTTGACGGTTCCCTGAGCCATGCCGTTCTCCTTGCGATGCGTGTCGGGGGCCACACCGTGTGACACCCGGTCCGCTGCGCTGATCGCCCTGCCTCCGGACGTGTCCGAAATTTTTCGATATTGCTGAAAAACTACAAAAAGCCTGCGGTTACATGCTCCGCAGGCTTCAAGTACTGCAAGGGGAATCAAACTGCAACTGAGGGCAACGCTAGCATGCGGCCGCTGTGACGACCAGAGGTCACTTGCGGCGTGGAAGGCGCGTGTCGTAAGGGCCGGAGCGGGTGCCGGCAGCGGGTGTGGAAAGGCGCGTCGGCGCCGTGTCGGCGCCGCGTCGACGGCGCGTGAGGGCGCGTGAAGGCGTGTCGGACGGCCGGTGCGAGCCGCCGCGAACAGCAGGCATACGCTGCGGGGAGGCACGAACAGCGAGGGAGCGGCGCAGTGGCAGCACCGGAGGCACGGACACCGGACGCGCGGATGCGGGAGCCCCAGGAGAACACACCGGTCAGGCCCCGGGTCGGCCACATTCAGTTCCTGAACTGCGTACCCCTCTACTGGGGACTCGCCAGGACCGGGAACCTGCTCGACCTGGACCTCACCAAGGACACCCCGGAAAAGCTGAGCGACCAGCTCGTCGACGGCACCCTGGACATCGGCCCGATCACCTGCGTGGAGTACCTGCGCAACGCGGACGACCTGCTGGTCCTGCCGGACATCGCGGTCGGCAGCGACGGCCCGGTGATGTCCTGCCTGATCGTGAGCAAGGTGCCGCTCGCCGACCTCGACGGCCGCCGGGTCGCCCTCGGCTCCACCAGCCGCACCTCCGTACGGCTCGCCCGGCTGCTCCTGGAGGAGCGCGAGGGCGTGCGCCCGGACTACTTCAGCTGCCCGCCGGACCTCAGCGCGATGCTCGCCGAGGCCGACGCCGCCGTCCTGATCGGCGACCCGGCCCTGCGCGCCTACCTCGGGCAGGCCTCCGACCTCGGGCTGACCGTCCACGACCTCGGCGAGATGTGGAAGGAGTGGACCGGCCTGCCCTTCGTCTTCGCGGTCTGGGCGGTGCGGCGCGAGTTCGCCGAGCGCGCCCCGGAACTGACCGCCGCGGTGCACCGGGCCTTCCTGGAGTCCCGCGACCTGTCGCTGGTGGAGGCCGGCAAGGTCGCCGAACAGGCCGCCCGCTGGGAGGCCTTCGGAGCGGACGTGCTGGAGCGGTACTTCAGCGAGGCGCTCGACTTCTCGCTCGGCGAGCGCCAGCTGGCCGGCGTCACGGAGTTCGCCCGGCGGGTCGCGCACGACAGCGGGTTCGCCCCCGACGTCGCGGTGCGGCTGCTGGAGCCGGTGGCGTTGCCGCTGGGGACGCAGGGGATGTAGGGGACGCAGGGGAGGCGGGGGCGCCGTCCGGTTGCGGGGTTCCCGCAGCTGTTCGCGGGCCCGTGCCCGTCCTCGTACGACCGGCGCCGCCGCGCGGGCGGAAGGGTGAAGACAGGCCCGAGGGCCGGGCGGAGCACCGCCCGGCCCGGTACGGTCTGCACCCGAGGCGCGTCCGGTGGGCCGTCGGTCGGCGGAGCGCGCGTGCGAGGGCGAGGGGAGCGTGCGGGATGCGGGCACTGGGGTCGGACGATCCGCGACAGGTGGGCGGCTACCGGCTGCTGCGGCGGCTCGGCTCGGGCGGCATGGGCCGGGTCTACCTCGGCCGGACGGCCGGCGGGCGCACCGTCGCCGTCAAGGTGGTGCGGTCGGAGCTCACCGACGACGCCGAGTTCCGCGCCCGCTTCCGTCAGGAGGTCGCCGCCGCCCGGCGGGTGGGCGGCGCCTGGACCGCGCCCGTGCTGGACGCCGACACCGAGGGCGCACGCCCCTGGGCCGCCACCGGCTACGTGGCGGGCCCCGCGCTCGGCGACGCCGTCCGGACGTACGGGCCGCTGCCCGAGCCGGCCGTGCGCTCGCTCGGCGTCGGGCTCGCCGAGGCCCTGGCCCACGTCCACGGACTCGGCCTGGTGCACCGGGACGTCAAACCGTCCAACGTGCTGCTCACCCTGGACGGACCGCGGCTGATCGACTTCGGGATCGCCCGGGCCCTGGACGCCGCGGGCGGCCTCACCCGTTCCGGTTACGTGGTCGGGTCGCCCGGCTTCATGTCACCCGAACAGGCGAACGGGCAGGCCGTCGGGCCGGCCGGGGACGTCTTCTCGCTCGGCGCCGTCCTCGCCTTCGCCGCCACCGGCGTCCACCCCTTCGGCGAAGGGGTCAGCGCGGCCGTGCTGCTCTACCGGGTGCTGCACGAGGAGCCGGACGTGGCCGGGCTGCCCGAGCCGCTGCGCGGGATCGTCCTCGGCTGCTTGGCCAAGGACCCGGCTGCCCGGCCCACCCCGCGGCAGCTGCGCGCCCGCCTGGACCCGGACGGCACGGCCGCCGCCCGGCTGGCGCAGGGCGGCTGGCTGCCGGCGGAACTGGCGGCGGGGGTGGGACGCAGCGCGGTGGAGCTGCTGGACCTGGACCTGGACCTGCACGGGGAGATGGGGGAGCCGGGGCAGCCGGGGGAAGCAGCTCAGGACGGGATGGGCGCGGACGCGGGTGCCTCCGGTGCCCTGGCCGGGGCGGTGCGGACACCGACCTTCGTGTCCGCGGGCGGGCCGCAGGGCGCGGGGGAGCACGCGCCGCTGAGCGGGCCCGTCCGGGACGGGCCCGCTCAGGGGGCGCGGCCGCGGCGGGCCCGGAACGCGGCGGCGGTCGCGGCGGTGCTCGTGCTGCTCGGGGGCGGCGGGTACGGGCTGTACGGGTGGCTGCACCGGGCCGAACCGGGGGTGTCGGGGCCCACGGCGGCGCCGCTGCCGGAGGCGTCCGCAGACCCGGGCCGGGCCGTCCCGCCGAGCGGCGCCGTCACCTCCGGGTCCACCTCGGCCTCCGGCGCTCCGGGGAGCGCGACGGCGCCCGACCCGAGTGCGGTGCCGCCCGGGACGGGCGGGCCGAGCGTGGTGCCCGCCGCCTTCCTGGGCACCTGGAGCGGGGACATGGTCACCGACAAGGGGCTGCCCGGCGGGACCACCACGCTCACCGTCCGTCCGGCGGCGATCGGCCAGGAGAGCACCACCAGCCGCAACGCCGTCTCCGGGCTGCTCTCGATCAGCTGCGAGGGCGCCTGGACCCTCAAGTCGGCCTCCGCCACCAAGCTGGTGTTCCAGTCCCGACTGGTCCGCTCCTCGATGCCCGGCGCCTGCACCGGCGGCTCCAACGCGGAGACGCTCACCCTGCAGTCAGACGGGACGATCCGTTTCGCGTCCGCCGACCCGCCGGCCGGGAACCCGGCCGGCACGATGCGCAGGGCCGACGGCTGAGGGTTGCGGCGGGGGACCGGCCGGGGCGTGGTCCGGTCGCGGTACAGGGGTGGCCCGGACGCGGCCCGGGGCGGCCCGTGCGCAGTTCAGCGGGCTGACGCGGGCGGCGGAATGTGCTGGCGTAGGCTGGTTCGGCCGTACCCGAGTAGCACTTGAGAGAGAGAAGGCCGCCAGGTGACCGAGCTCGCAGCGACCACCCTCGATGCGTCCAGCACCGACCTGAAGGCCGTGCTCGACCGCGCCACCGCCGGTGACCGGATCACCCCGGAGGAGGCGCTGGAGCTCTACCGCTCGGCGCCGCTGCACGCGCTCGGCTCCGCCGCCGACGCGGTGCGCCGCCGTCGCTACGCGGGTACCGAGCACATCGCGACGTACATCATCGAGCGCAACATCAACTACACCAACGTCTGCGTGACGGCGTGCAAGTTCTGCGCCTTCTACGTGCCGCCGAAGAGCGACAAGGGCTGGTCCCGCGAGCTCGACGAGATCCTGCGCCGCTGCGCCGAGACGGTCGAGCTCGGCGGCACCCAGATCATGTTCCAGGGCGGCCACCACCCGGACTACGGCGTGGAGTACTACGAGCGGGCGTTCTCGGCGATCAAGGCCGACTTCCCGCAGCTGGTGATCCACTCGCTGGGCGCCTCCGAGGTCGAGCACATGGCGCGGATCTCGGGCGTCTCCGTCGAGGAGGCCATCACCCGGATCCACAAGGCCGGCCTGGACTCCTTCGCCGGCGCCGGCGCCGAGCTGCTGCCTGAGCGGCCGCGCAAGGCGATCGCCCCGCTGAAGGAGTCCGGCGAGCGCTGGCTGGAGATCATGGAGATCGCCCACGGCCTCGGCGTGGAGTCCACCTCCACCATGCTGATGGGCACCGGCGAGACCAACGCCGAGCGGATCGAGCACCTGCGGATGATCCGCGACGTGCAGGACCGCACCGGCGGCTTCCGGGCCTTCATCCCGTACACCTACCAGCCGCAGAACAACCACCTCAAGGGCTCGACCCAGGCCACCGTCTTCGAGTACCTGCGGATGATCGCGATCGCCCGCCTGTTCCTCGACAACGTCGCCCACATCCAGGGCTCCTGGCTCACCACCGGCAAGGAGGCCGGCCAGCTGTCGCTGCACTACGGTGCGGACGACCTCGGGTCCGTCATGCTGGAGGAGAACGTCGTCTCGGCGGCGGGTGCCAAGCACCGCTCCAACCTCACCGAGCTGATCCACCTCATCCGGGCCGCCGACCGCGTCCCGGCGCAGCGCTCGACCACCTACGAGCACCTGCGGGTGCTGGACGACCCGGCCAACGACCCGGTCGACCCGCGCGTCGCCTCGCACATCGCCTCCACGGCGATCGAGGGCGGCACCGCGCACCCCGAGCTGAAGATCCTGGACAACTGAGTCCCCTTCTCCTCCTCTCCTCCTGGCCCTTCCCATGGCGGTGTCGTTGATGCCGGTGTCCCTGTTGCCGTTGCCGTTGCCGTTGCCGTTTCCGCCGGCGTTGGCATTGCCGCCGGCGTTGCTGTCGAAGTCGAAGGCGCTGTTGTGCTGACTCTGCACCGGGCGGCGTTCGTGCTGCCCGATCCGGCCGACCCCACCGCCCCGTCCATCGCCGACGGGGCGGTGGTGGTGCGTGGCGAGCTGGTGGAGGCGGTCGGGCCGTACGGGGAGCTGGCGGCCGCCCACCCGGGCGCGCGGGTACGGGACTGGGGTGCGGCCGTGCTCACCCCCGGGCTGCGCAATCCGTACGGACACCGGCTGCTGGAACGGGCGTACCACCCCGATCCCCGGGAGGAGGTCGGCGTCGAGCCGGTGGCGGACGGGCTGGCCGGGTCCACGGACGAGGCGCGGTGCGGGGCCAGCGCACGGCGGGGACTGCAGCGGATGCTCGGGTACGGGGTGACGGCGGTGGCCGGGCCCTTCGAGCGGACTTCGGTGCGGACGGCGGTGGCGCGGTCGGGGGTCGTGGGACTGCCCGGGGCGCCCGCTTCCGCCGGTCCTGCTGCTTCTGCAGGTCCTACTGGTCCTACTGGTTCTGCCGGTCCGGCCGGTCCTGCTGGTGCGTCAGGAGGGCCGGGCGACGTGGGCGCGGGGCCGCTGGACCCGCTGGCCGTCCTGCCGCTCGCGGAGGCCGTGTACGGGCGGGTGGCGGCCGGGCGGAGGGCGGACTTCGCGGTGTTCGCGGTCGCAGGGGGCGGGGGCGGGGGCGCGGAAGCCGTGTCGGGCGCGGAGCCGGCGGCGGGTGGGTGCCTGGCCACGGTGCTGGGCGGGCGGTTGGTGTACCGCCGACGGTGAGACGGTCGTCACGGCGGGTGTGACGTACTCGTCAGTAGCCGGATTTCCTTGTGGCGAACGGGACTTCCTTCGTGTGCACCCGAACTCCGGTGCCGGTGCCGGAGAGTGATTGTCCCTTCATCGTGACCTGAGGGCCCGCCAGCGGATACGATCCCGGACAGCTCACTCCGTACCCTCACCACACCACTGCCCGCGCCCGCGGGCGGCGGGGCCGTGTCCCCGGCCCCGAAGGCAAGCCAGGACAGGAACCATGCAAACCGCGACCGTTCCCCCGCCGCGCACCCCGCGGATGGGCCGTGGTTGGTACCTCGCCGCCGTGCTCAGCGCCGTGCTGGCCGTCGGCATGTGCCTGCTCGGTTGGCGCCAGGCCGACCAGGCCGACCGGATCGAGGCGCACCCGGTGAGAGTCGAGGGGGTCGTCACCCAGCTCCCGACCGGCGGCGGCACCTACAGCGCCGTCAGCTACCGGGCCGGCGGGGAGCCGCACACCGCGGCCGCGCTGCCGCTCTCGGACAGCGCCAAGCTCGGCGACAGGATCTGCCTGGAGCACGCCGCCGACGACCCGGGCGCGGTGCGGATCTGCGGCGACACCTACCCGCAGCCCGTCGGCGTGGGCCTGGCCCGGTTCAGCGTGCCGGTGGCCGTCGTGCTCTTCGTGATCTGCGTGCTGCGCATCCGACGGCATCACAAGGCCCTCGCGCTCCGCGGCGGGCAGGGGAAGCTGGCCGCCAACCTCGCACTGGCGACGGGGGCGCTGGCGGACGGGATGCCCGCGATAACGCACGGCAAGCGGTCGCGTCGGCGGCGCCGCGCGGGCGGGCGGCGCGCTCAGCACTGACCGGCCGTGCCCGGTACGGGTGGGCCGAGCCCGGTACCGGCGGGCGGCTGCTCGACGTCGGGCGCGGGCCGGGGTTCGGCCGGGGTCGGCTCCGGGTCGGCTCCGGGGTCGGTGTGCCCCGTTGGTCGGGGCGTCCGTGCGAGGGTGAACAATGGGGGGCGTGACCCGAGCCTCTCTGGACAAGCAGCCGCACGAAGTCGCCGCCATGTTCGACGACGTCGCGGCCAAGTACGACCGCACCAACGACGTGCTCTCCCTCGGCCAGGCCCGCGCCTGGCGCCGGGCGGTGGCCGAGACGGTGGCCGCCGGGCCGGGGGACCTCGTGCTCGACCTCGGGGCCGGCACCGGCACCTCCTCACTGCCCTTCGCCGAGGCCGGGGCCGAGGTCGTCCCGTGCGACTTCTCGGTCGGCATGCTCGCCGAGGGCAAGCGCCGCCACCCCGAGCTGGCGCTCACCGCCGGCGACGCCACCCGGCTGCCGTTCGCGGACGACACCTTCGACTCGGTGACGATCTCCTTCGCGCTGCGCAACGTCCAGGACACCGACGCGGGGCTGCGCGAGATGCTGCGGGTCACCAAGCCCGGCGGCAAGCTGGTGATCTGCGAGTTCTCCACCCCGACCTGGACGCCGTTCCGGACGGTCTACACCGAGTACCTGATGCGCGCGCTGCCGCCGGTGGCCACCGCCGTCAGCAGCAACCCGGACGCGTACGTCTACCTCGCCGAGTCCATCCGGGCCTGGCCGGACCAGCCGGGCCTGGCCACCAGGCTCCAGGACAACGGCTGGTCGAAGGTCGCCTGGCGGAACCTGACCGGTGGGATCGTCGCGCTGCACCGGGCCTACAAGATCGCGTAGCCGGGCTCGGCCGGGGCCGGGCGCCGCGGCTCGATCGGTACGGCGCGGGGCCGCGGCCCGGGGCCGACGGTCGGGGGCGGGGGCGCATCCGGTGACGTGAGCGGAACTAGACTGCCGGAGACAGAGCCGCCGTCCCCCAGCCGCAGTTCCAGGAGTGTGTCCACGTGTCCGAGACCGCAGCCGATCTGACGAAGCCGGACAGCCCCGTGGAGAGCACGGCCGACGTCATCGTGGTCGGCGCGGGCCCGGCCGGCTCCACCACCGCGTACTACCTGGCCCAGGCCGGGCTGGACGTGCTGCTGCTGGAGAAGACCGCCTTCCCGCGCGAGAAGGTGTGCGGCGACGGCCTGACCCCGCGTGCCACCAAGCAACTGGTGGACATGGGCATCGACGTCTCCACCGAGAACGGCTGGCTGCACAACAAGGGCCTGCGCATCATCGGCGGCGGTGTCCGGCTGGAGCTGGACTGGCCCGAGCTGTCCTCCTTCCCCGACTACGGCCTGGTGCGCAAGCGCGCCGACTTCGACGAGCTGCTGGCCCGTCAGGCCGAGAAGGCCGGAGCGCGGCTCTACGAGCGCTGCAACGTCAGCGGGCCGGTCCTGGACGAGCGCACCGGCCGGATCGTCGGCGTCACCGCCAAGCTCGGCGACGAGAAGCGGCCGGTCACCTTCCGGGCCCCGCTGGTGGTCGCCGCCGACGGCAACTCCACCCGGCTCTCCCTCGCCATGGGCCTGCACCGGCGCGAGGACCGCCCGATGGGCGTCGCCTACCGCACCTACTTCACCTCGCCGCGCCACGACGACGACTACCTGGAGTCCTGGCTGGAGCTGTGGGACACCCGCGGCAGCGAGCGCAAGCTGCTGCCCGGGTACGGCTGGGTCTTCGGCATGGGCGACGGCACCTCCAACGTCGGCCTCGGCATCCTCAACTCCTCGCCGGCCTTCGGCGAGCTGGACTGGCGCGAGGTGCTCAAGGCCTGGTGCGCCGGCATGCCGGAGGAGTGGGGCTACACCCCCGAGAACATGACCGAGCCGATCCGCGGCGCCGCACTGCCGATGGCCTTCAACCGGCAGCCGCACTACACCCGCGGCCTGCTGCTGGTCGGCGACGCGGGCGGCATGGTCAACCCCTTCAACGGCGAGGGCATCGCCTACGCGATGGAATCCGGCCAGATCGCCGCCGGGGTCATCGTGCAGGCCCTCGCCCGGGTCACCGACGGCGGCCGCGAGCGCGCCCTCCAGGCCTACCCGCGCATCCTCAAGGACGTGTACGGCGGCTACTACACGCTGGGCCGCGCCTTCGTGAAGCTCATCGGCAACCCCAAGGTGATGCAGATCGCCACCCAGCGCGGCCTCACCCACCCGATGCTGATGCGCTTCACCCTCAAGCTGCTCGCGAACCTCACCGACCCGCAGGGCGGCGACGCGATGGACCGCGTGATCAACGGCCTCGCCAGGGTCGCGCCGAACGCCTGATCCGGGGGACGGCGTGCCGCGTCCCTGACGGGGGCGTCGCCTATGCCTCGTCGGCCGCCGGGGGCTCCTCCGGCGCCCGCCGGGAGGCGGTGGAGCGCTGTTCGACGTAGGCGAGGCGCTCGGCGAAGACCCGGGCCGCGTCGGGGGTGAGGGTCCTCAGGGCGACGAGGGCGGAGAAGACGACGTCGCAGAGCTCGTGCTGGACGTCCTCCCAAGTGTGGGTGACCCCCTTGCGCGGGTTCTGGCCGGTGGCACCGACCACCGCCGCACCGACCTCGCCGATCTCCTCGGAGAGCTTGAGGATCCGCAGCAGTCGCTCCTCCTGGGGCGACTGCGTGCTCTGCTCGTCCAGCCACGCGACCAGGTGGTCGACGCTCTCCCAGATCCGGCTGTCCATGCGGTGCTGCTCCTGCTCCCGTTGCGGTGTCGTTGGTGCTGCCACCGTACGGGAGCGGAGGACGGCGGGTGGCGGGCCGGGGCTGGCCGGCCCGCCCGGTCAGCGGGCGCTGATCTTCACGTTGCGGATGTTCACCGGGAGCGTGGGGAAGCCGTCGCCCGGGTTGTTCTGGTCGTCCTCGCCGCCGGCGGCGATCTTCTGGAGCACGTCCAGTCCGGCGGTGATCCGGCCGAAGGGCGTGTAGGCGGGGGAGAGCTTGGTGTCCTTCCAGACGAAGAAGAACTGGCTGCCGTTGGTGTTCGGGCCGGCGTTGGCCATGGCCACGGTTCCGGCCGGGTAGGTGGCGCCGGTCAGGTTCTCGTCCGGGAAGGAGTAGCCCGGACCGCCGCTGCCCGTGCCGGTCGGGTCGCCGCACTGGAGGACGTAGATCCGCTGGGTGGTGAGGCGGTGGCAGTGGCTGCGGTCGAAGTAGTCGTGCTCGGCGAGGAACCGGAACGAGAAGGTGGTGCAGGGCGCCTTGTCGGTCAGCGCCTCGAAGGTGATCTGGCCCTGGCTGGTCCGCAGTGTCGCGTGGTAGGGCTTCGCCGCCTTCTTGGCGTCGAACACCGGGATGCCCTTGAAGTTGTCGGCCGGGACGGCCGGTGTGTAGGTGCAGCCGGCGGCGGGGGTGCCGGTCGCGGGGGCGTCCGCGACGGCGGTGCCGGTGCTCGCCACGAGCGGGAGGACGGTGGCGGCGGCGACCAGCGCCCAGTGCGTGCGCTTCACGTGACGGACCTTCCGGGGAGTGGTGGACGGCGGGGTTGTCATGGGTGCATCATCCACGGCCGGATGGGGATGCGGTAGAGGTTGGGGCGGCCGTGGCTCCTCGGGCGGCAGTGACATGATGGTTTGTCAGTTCTGTTCCGCGGTGGTCGTGGTGGTCGCGGTGGTGGTGAAGAGCCCGGCGCGCGCGGCCAGGGCCGCGGCGTCGGCGGCCCGCTCGGCGGTGCGGGCGTCCAGGGGCTCGCCGGAGACGAACAGGCGGTAGTAGAGCGGCGCGGTGGCGGCCCGGACCACCTCGGCGCCGTCCGTCCCCGTGGGGAGCTCGCCCCGGGCGACGGCCCGTTCGGCCACCTCGGCGGCCTGGCGGTGCCGCGTCGCGAAGAAGGCGCGGAGGGCGGCCGAGCCGGCGTCCGAGCGCTGGGCGGCGGAGATCAGCGCTATCGGTGTGGGGCCGAGCTCCGGGTCGGTGAAGACGCTGAACACTTCCTGGGTGATCCGGCGGAGGTCCTGCTGGAGGTCTCCGGTGTCGGGCAGGGGCCAGGGCTGGTCGGCGGAGGCTGTCAGGGCGTCGGCGACCAGGCCGTCCACTCCGCCCCAGCGTCGGTAGAGGGTCGCCTTGTGGGCGCCGGAGCGGGTGGCGACCGCCTCGACGGTGAGGTCGTCGTACCCCTTCTCGGTGACTTCGGCGAGCGTCGCGGCGACCACCTCCGCCCGGATCCGGGCGCTGCGGCCGCCCGGGCGCGGGGTGGGGGTGCGGGGTTCCGGCGCGGGGTGGGTGGCCTCAGTCAAAGTCGACTCCGGTCGCGTCGGGGATTGCTATGGCGTGACGGTCGCGCCATGCTCATCGTAATACGACTCAAGTTGCATTATGAGCAGGGTCTGCCCGCCCGCCGCGGCCACCTGCTCGTCGCCCGACCCATCGGTGCCCGCGCGGGGCATTGATCACCGGCGGTCCGGTGCGCGAGGATGACGCACCTTTGCTCCACGCTCCACCTCGTCCACCGCCGGGCCCTCCGCCCGGCTTTTGGGTCCGTCCGACGCCGTACGGTACTCGCGCCCGCCGGTTCCGTCCGTTCGGAGGGATCTTTCGCATGTCAGCCTCCTTGTCCGACCTGCCCGAGGGTTCGTCCTCGTCGGTCCTTCGTGATCTTCCGGTCCTGCTCGTGGCCGTGGTGTGGGGATCGAGCTTCCTCGCCGTCCAGCGCGTGGCCGAGCCCGGGACGGTCGTGGCGATGCTCGTGCTGCGGTTCGGGCTGGTGCTGCCGCTGCTCGGGGTGGTCGCCTGGCGTGCCCTGCGGAGGCTGAGTCGTGCCGAGTGGCTCGGCGGTGCCGCACTGGGGCTGGTGCTCAGCGGGATCTTCCTGCTGGAGACCTACGGAGCCGTGCACACCTCCGCGACCAACGCCGGACTGATCATCAGCCTCGCCATGGTGCTCACCCCGCTCGGCGAGAGCGCCCTCGGCCGGACCGCACCACCGAAGGCCTTTCTCGCGGCCGCCGGGCTGGCCGTCCTCGGTGTCGCCCTGCTCACCGGAGACGGCGGGCTGCGTCCTCCGACGCCCGGAGATCTGTTGGTGCTGGGCGCCGCCCTCGTCCGCTCGGCGTACGTCCTCGCGATGGCCCGCACCCGAGCCGTCCGCGACACCGACATGCTCGCCGTCACCTGGGTCCAACTCGCCGTGGCCACCGGCGTGTTCTCCGCCGTCGCACTGTCGGTCGGCCCTGCGCCGTGGACGGTCGCCCGTTCGTATGGGGCCGGCCAGTGGGCCTGGCTGCTGCATCTGTCCTTGTTCTGCACTCTGTTCGCCTTCTTCGTCCAGATGTGGGCCGTGCGGGCCACGTCGCCCTCGCGGGTGAGCCTGTTGCTCGGCACCGAGCCGTTGTGGGCTGCCGTCTTCGGGATCACCCTGGCCGGGAACCGGATGGGCCCGCTCGCCCTGCTCGGTGGAGCCCTGGTGCTGGTCGCGACGGAGTGGGGTCGGCGCACGGCCCCCGCGCCGGCCCTGATCCGGAACGAGGACGAGGGCGAGGGCGCGAGCGGGAGGGATGCGGTGGGGCCGAGCGCGGAGCCGGCCCAGGTGTGACCGGCCGCCGTCGTCACCGGTGCCGCCACAGCGTCCGGCGGGCGTAGTCGAGGGTGACCGCACCGAGCAGCGGGCCCCAGGCGACCAGGGGCAGGTAGGCGAGCGTCATCACCACGCCGGCGAGACCGTGCGGAGAATCCGGCTCGGCCAGGTTGCGGGCCCAGCCGCCGAGCAGTGCCCTCGTACCGAGGGAGGTGAGGATCACCGAGCCCAGCAACGCCGGGACGATCGCGGCCAGTGGTCGGACCCGACGGCCGCCCAGCAGCGGTATCCACCGGGGCGCCACCAGCCCCCAGGGCCGGACCAGGCCCAGGGTCAGGAAGGCCAGCGACTCGGTCAGGGCGCTCAGCGCCACGCAGTAGAGCGTGCCCCAGCCCGGCTGGTGCTCGGCGTACGCGGCGAGCGTCGCGCCGCTGAAGCCGACCGGGACGCCGAAGCCGAAGGCGATCCGCCACAGCCCCGAGGGGACGGTGGTCAGGACGGCGGCCTTGGCGGCGAGCCGGGCCCAGCGCGGTGCGGGCGGGACGTCCGGGGCGGCCGCCGCGGCCCGGGAGGCGGTGCCGCGGGCGTTGATCACGAGCTTCGACATGGTGGTGGACTCCCTTCGGCTCCGGCCTCTGTGGCCGGTGCGACGACTCAAGACTGGAGCCCCGCCAGGGGTTGGCGGCAGATGCCGATCGGGCTGTTCCTCCTGCTCAACCCGCCTCTGAAATATGCCGATCGGCACAGGCGCGACGCATGGGCGGCGTCGTAATGTGACGGCAGTCGAGGAGTCGAGGGAGGTGGTGACGGTGACTCAGATCCTGTCCGGGGTCGTCCTGGTCCTGGTGCCGTTCGTCCGGTCGGTGCGGCGGCGGTACGGGGCGGCGGCCGTGACCATGGCGCTCGGGGCGGCGTCGGTCGCGGTCACGGTCGCCGTCTGGTTCCTCGGCCGCTGGGCGGAGGGGCAGCGCTGGGCCGGGCTGCTGGGCCTGGTGGAGCTGGCCGTCCTGCTGCTGTCGGTGGTCGTCGGCCTGCGCGCCGAGGACGGCCCGTGGTGTGCGGCGGCCGCCTGGGCGGCCTGCGGAGCGGTCGCCCTCTGGCCGTCCCGGTTCGTGTTCATCGAGGGGCCCGCGGACACGCTCACGCTCTTCGGGTTCGGATCGATGCTCTCCCTGCCGGCCGTGCTGATCGGGCTCTACCTGCGGGGCCTGGACGAGGTGCGCAACAAGGCGGTGGCCGAGGCCAGGCGGGCGCAGCGGCTGGAGCTGGCCCACGACCTGCACGACTTCGTGGCGCACGATGTCAGCGGCATGGTCGCCCAGGCCCAGGCGGGGGCCTACCTGGCCGGGATCGATCCGGCCCGGGCGGCCGAGATGTTCCAGCGAATAGAGCAGGCCGGGCAGCGGGCGCTGGCCTCGCTGGACCGGACGGTACAGCTGCTGCGCAGCGAGGAGGGCGGAGGTCGCGGTCCGCAGGCCGGACTCGCCGAACTCGCCGAGGTGGCGGAGCGGTTCACCGCGACGGGTGGAGCCGGGGTCCGCCTGGAGCTGCCGGAGGAGCCGGTGCCGCGCGAGGTGGAGGGCACCGTCCACCGGATCGTGGTCGAGTCCCTGACCAATGTCCGGCGGCATGCTCCGGCCGCGCGGGAGATCGAGATCCGGGCCCGCCGTAGCGGCGGACGGCTGGAGCTGACGGTGACCAACGACGGTCGGGCCCCGGGCCCGGCAGGGCGGCCGCGCCGGGGCGGCGGCAGCGGCCTGCCGGGCTTGGCGGCCCGGGTCGAGGCCCTCGGAGGTTCGCTGGAAGCCGGTCCGCACGAGCGGGAGGCCTGGCGGGTGACGGCGGTGCTGCCACTGGAGGAGGCCGGTGCGGGGCCGACGGGTCCGTAGGAGCCGAGGCGGGACAGGTAGCGGGGAGGTACGGAAATGGGTAGTGGCACGGGGCCGATTCGGATCCTGATCGCGGACGACCAGGCGGATGTGCGCAGTGCGTTCCGGATGATCCTGGACGTCCAGCCGGACATGGTGGTGGTGGCGGAGGCGGCGGACGGTGCCGCAGCGGTGCAGGAGGCCAGGAGGCTGCGGCCGGATGTGGTGCTCGCGGACATCCGGATGCCGAAGGTCGACGGCCTGGAGGTCACACGGCAGTTGGCCGACCAGTGCAAGGTGATCGTGGTGACCACCTTCGACCTGGACGAGTACGTGCACACGGCACTGCGGCACGGGGCGGCCGGATTCCTGCTGAAGCGGTCGGGGCCGGTGCTGCTGATCGAGGCGGTCCGGGCGGCGATGGCGGGGGACGCGTTGATCAGCCCGCAGATCACCGTCCGGTTCCTGCGGCACATGGCACTCCCGGGTGCGGAGCCGGTGCCCGGGCGGGGCGGCGCCAAGGCGGCCGCGTCGGCTCCCCAGTCGACAGCCGGCCCGACGGAGGAACTGACCACGAGGGAAAGGGAGATCGCCGAGCTGGTGGCAGACGGCGCGACCAACGCCGAGATCGGCGCGGGGCTGTTCATCTCGCCGGGGACGGTGAAGAACCACCTCGCCAACATCCAGCGCAAGATCGGAGCCCGTAACCGGGTGGGCATCGCGGCCTGGATCTGGGAGCAGGCGGCCGGCCGCCAGTAGCCGCCCAGGCCCGCTCGAAATGCCGGGCCGAGGCGGGCCTGTCCGAGGCGGCACGGAGGCGGCACGGAGGCGGCACGGAGGCGGCACGTGGAGGTGCCCGGTGGAGGAATCGGGCGGCTGGGGGAGCGGCAGGGGAACCCCGTGCAACGACAAGATCGCGCGCTTGTGAACGAAGGGTCAAGCGAGCGTTCGGACCCCCGCCACCCCTGCGAGTGAGCCTCTATAACACGTCAACATGGCGCCTGGAAATTTGCTCAGGCCGATGCATAGTTGATATAGGAACACGCCCCTGACCTGCCGCTTCACAAGTAAATGCGACTGCTTGTGATCATTTGACTGCTTTGCGTCGACAAATCTGGGCATGTTCATATTCGACCCCATTCGAAGAGTGTCGTAGATCACAAAGGTGACCGTGAACTGCGTGTCGCAGATCACAAGCCGACGGGCATAGGATGCGCTCGTTCCAGGCTTTGTGAACTGCCTCACATGAGGTGGATCTCGGGAACTGGAACGCGGGTTCACCTCTGTGTGACCCGCCGGTTCCGATCTGCAGTCAAGGACGACTGGACGGAGGGAGCGGGGGCTATGAATGCCTACGCGCCGATCCTCGTACTCGGTGCCATCGCGGCGGCGTTCGCGGTCGGCTCCGTCGTGATGGCCTCACTCACCGGCCCCAAGCGCTACAACCGGGCCAAGTTGGAGGCGTACGAGTGCGGCATCGAGCCGACACCGCAGCCCGTGGGCGGCGGTCGGTTCCCGATCAAGTACTACCTGACGGCGATGCTCTTCATCGTCTTCGACATCGAGATCGTCTTCCTCTACCCCTGGGCGGTGACCTTCGACGCCCTGGGGATCTTCGGGCTGGTCGAGATGCTCCTGTTCATCGCCACCGTCTTCGTCGCGTACGCCTACGTGTGGCGGCGCGGCGGCCTGGAGTGGGACTGAGCGCGGGGTGGTCCGAGCGCGGGGTGGTGACCCCACCCGTCCGCCGGCTGCGCGTCCGCTTGTGAACGAGCGGACAAGCCAGAACCGGCCCACGTATCAGCGGACTCGAGGGCATTGAGAGGGATCTGATGGGAATCGAGGAGAAGCTGCCGAGCGGCTTTCTGCTCACGACGGTGGAGACGGCCGCCGGCTGGGTGCGCAAGGCGTCACTCTTCCCGGCCACCTTCGGTCTGGCCTGCTGCGCGATCGAGATGATGACCACCGGGGCGGGCCGCTACGACCTGGCCCGGTTCGGCATGGAGGTCTTCCGGGGTTCCCCCCGGCAGGCCGATCTGATGATCGTGGCGGGGCGGGTGAGCCAGAAGATGGCCCCGGTGCTGCGCCAGGTGTACGACCAGATGCCCAACCCCAAGTGGGTCATCTCGATGGGTGTCTGCGCCTCGTCCGGCGGGATGTTCAACAACTACGCGATCGTCCAGGGCGTCGACCACATCGTCCCGGTGGACATCTACCTGCCCGGCTGTCCGCCCCGTCCGGAGATGCTGATGGACGCCATCCTGAAGCTGCACGACAAGATCCAGCACGAGCCGCTGGGCGTGAACAGGCGCCGGGCCGAGGAGCTCGGTGAGGCGCTCGCCCTGAAGGCCACCCCGATCAGCGAGATGCGGGGGCAGCTGCGATGAACGACCAGGTACCCGAGACCCGCCGCGAGCAGCCGGTCCGCGAGATCCCGGTCGAGGTGGTCGGCCGCCGCCAGGGCATGTTCGGTGCCAAGGGCAGCGGCGACACCTCCGGCTTCGGCGGTCTGGCCACCCCGATCGTGCTGCCCGGTCCGAGTGAACGCCCGTACGGCGGCTGGTTCGACGAGGTCGCCGACGAGCTGGAGGGCGCCCTGGAGGAGCAGGGCCTGGACCCGGTCGAGGTGATCGAGAGGACTGTGGTCGACCGCGGCGAGCTCACCTTCCACATCGACCGCGACCACCTGCTGGGGACCGCCCGCATCCTCCGCGACGACCCGGCGCTGCGCTTCGAACTGTGTCTGGGCGTGAGCGGCGTGCACTACCCCGGCGACAAGGGCCGCGAGCTGCACGCGGTCTACCACCTGCGCTCGATCACCCACGGCCGGCTGATCCGGCTGGAGGTCACCGCACCCGACGCCGACCCGCGCATCCCCTCCGTGGTGAGCGTCTACCCGACCAACGACTGGCACGAGCGCGAGGCCTACGACTTCTTCGGCCTGGTCTTCGAGGGCCACCCCGCGCTCACCCGGATCATGATGCCGGACGACTGGCTGGGCCACCCGCAGCGCAAGGACTACCCGCTCGGCGGCATCCCCGTCGAGTACAAGGGCGCCCAGATCCCGGCTCCCGACCAGCGGAGGTCGTACAGCTGATGAACACCCAGCACTTTGGAGAGACCGAGGAAGCGGACGCCCGCGATACCACCGAGGGCCGGGTCTTCACCGTCACCGGCGGTGACTGGGGCGAGGTGGTCGAGGCGGTCGGCCGGGCCGACGACGAGCGCATCATCGTCAACATGGGCCCCCAGCACCCGTCCACCCACGGCGTGCTGCGGCTGATCCTGGAGATCGACGGCGAGACGGTGAAGGAGGCCCGCTGCGGCATCGGCTACCTCCACACCGGCATCGAGAAGAACATGGAGTTCCGCAGCTGGGTCCAGGGCACCACCTTCGTGACCCGCATGGACTACCTGACCCCGCTGTTCAACGAGACCGCCTACTGCCTGGCGGTCGAGAAGCTGCTCGGCATCACCGACGACGTCCCGGACCGCGCCAACGTCATCCGCGTGATGATGATGGAGCTCAACCGGATCGCCTCGCACCTGGTCTGCCTGGCCACCGGCGGCATGGAGATCGGCTCCACCACCCTGATGATCTACGGCTTCCGGGACCGCGAGCTGATCCTGGACGTCTTCGAGCTGGTCACCGGTCTGCGCATGAACCACGCGTACGTGCGCCCCGGCGGCCTCGCCCAGGACCTGCCGCCCGGCGCCGTCGACCAGATCCGCGAGGCGGTCAAGGTCTTCCGCTCCCGGATGCACGAGTACGACAAACTCGCCACCGGCAACCCGGTGTTCAAGGCCCGCCTGGTCGACGTCGGCTTCCTGGACCTGCCCGGCTGTCTGGCCCTCGGTGCCACCGGCCCGATCCTGCGCGCCACCGGCCTGCCGCACGACCTGCGCAAGACCGACCCGTACTGCGGCTACCAGGACTACGACTTCGAGGTCGCGATCGCCGACAGCGCCGACTCCTACGGCCGCTTCCTGATCCGCCTGGAGGAGATGAAGCAGTCGCTGCGGATCGTCGAGCAGTGCCTGGACCGGCTGCGTCCGGGCCCGGTCATGGTGGCCGACAAGAAGATCGCCTGGCCCGCCCAACTGGCCGTCGGCCCGGACGGGCTGGGCAACTCCCTCGACCACATCCGCAAGATCATGGGCACCTCGATGGAGGCCCTGATCCACCACTTCAAGCTGGTCACCGAGGGCTTCCGGGTCCCGGTCGGCCAGGCGTACGTGGCGGTCGAGTCGCCCAAGGGCGAGCTGGGCGTGCACGTGGTCAGCGACGGCGGGACGCGCCCGTACCGGGTCCATTTCCGGGATCCGTCGTTCACCAATCTGCAGACGATGGCGGCGATGTGCGAGGGCGGCCAGGTGGCCGACGTGATCGTCGCGGTGGCCGGGATCGACCCGGTGATGGGAGGCGTGGACCGGTGACCAACGTCGAACTCGGACTGCCGGCACTGCCGGCCGCACCGTACCCCGAGGAGGTGTACGCCAGGCTGGCCGCCGACGCCGCCGAGCTGATCGCCCGCTACCCGCAGCCCCGCTCGGCGCTGCTGCCGCTTCTGCACCTGGTGCAGGCCGAGGAGGGCTTCGTCAGCCCGACCGGGATCCGCTTCTGCGCCGAACAGCTGGACCTCACCACCGCCGAGGTCACCGCGGTCGCGACCTTCTACACCATGTACCGGCGCCGCCCGGCCGGGAAGTACCACGTCGGGGTCTGCACCAACACCCTGTGCGCGGTGCTCGGCGGCGACCAGATCTTCGCCGAGCTCCAGGAGCACCTGGGTGTCCGCAACAACGAGACCACCGAGGACGGCGAGGTTTCGATCGAGCACATCGAGTGCAACGCGGCCTGCGACTACGCGCCCGTGGTGATGGTCAACTGGGAGTTCTTCGACAACCAGACCCCGGAGAGCGCCCGGCAGCTGGTCGACGACCTGCGCGCCGGCCGTGAGGTCCGGCCGACCCGCGGTGCCCGGCTGTGCGGCTTCAAAGAGACCGCCCGGATCCTGGCCGGCTTCCCGGACGAGCGCCCGGGCGCCAACGACGAGTCCGGGGCTGGCGGCGCGCCGTCCCTGGCCGGTCTGCGGCTGGCCCGCGGCGAGGCGCTGCCCGGCACCGCCGGCACCAAGGTGGTCTCGCCCCGCCCCGCGTCCCCCCGCCACGAGGGCAACGGCCAGGCAAGCAACGGCCCGGCGAACAACGGCCAGGCAAGCAACCCCCAGACAAGCAACGGCCAGACGAACAACGGCCAGGCTGGCAAGGGCCAGGAAGGGAGCGAAGCGTGATGACCTCCGCCGAGCCGGCCGAGAAGCTGCTCACCCCGGTCCTGTCCGACTCCTGGGACGACAGCCGCCCCTGGACGCTCGACACCTACCGCCGCCACCACGGCTACGAGGGCCTCAAGGCGGCCCTCGCCATGCCGCCGGACGACGTGATCGCCCTGGTCAAGGAGGCCGGCCTGCGCGGCCGCGGCGGCGCCGGCTTCCCGACCGGCATGAAGTGGCAGTTCATCCCGCAGAACGACGGCAAGCCGCACTACCTGGTGGTCAACGCGGACGAGTCCGAGCCGGGCACCTGCAAGGACATCCCGCTGCTGTTCGCCAACCCGCACGTGCTGATCGAGGGCATGATCATCGCCTCCTACGCGATCCGCTGCGACCACGCCTTCATCTACCTGCGCGGCGAGGTCGTCCCGGTGCTGCGCCGGCTGCACGCGGCCGTCGCCGAGGCGTACGGGGCCGGGCTGCTGGGCCGGAACATCCTCGGCTCGGGGACCGACCTCGACATCACCGTGCACGCCGGCGCCGGCGCCTACATCTGCGGCGAGGAGACGGCGCTGCTGGACTCGCTGGAGGGCCGCCGCGGCCAGCCGAGGCTGCGGCCCCCGTTCCCGGCGATCGCCGGCCTGTACGCCTGCCCGACGGTGGTCAACAACGTCGAGTCGATCGCCTCGGTGCCGCCGATCCTGTCCCGCGGCAAGGAGTGGTTCAAGGCCCTGGGCACCGAGAAGTCCCCCGGCTTCACGCTCTACTCGCTCTCCGGCCACGTCACCAACCCCGGCCAGTACGAGGCCCCGCTCGGCATCACGCTGCGCCAGCTGCTCGACCTCAGCGGCGGCATCCGCCCCGGGCACCGGCTGAAGTTCTGGACCCCGGGGGGCTCCTCCACCCCGATGTTCACCGACGAGCACCTCGATGTCCCGCTGGACTACGAGGGCGTCGGCGCGGCCGGCTCGATGCTCGGCACCAAGGCGCTCCAGGTCTTCGACGAGACCACCTGCGTGGTGCGGGCCGTCACCCGCTGGACGGAGTTCTACGCCCACGAGTCCTGCGGCAAGTGCACCCCCTGCCGCGAGGGCACCTACTGGCTGGTCCAGCTGCTCCAGCGGATCGAGGCGGGCGAGGGCGTCGACGGGGACCTGGAGAAGCTCCTCGACATCGCCGACAACATCAACGGCAAGTCCTTCTGCGCCCTGGGCGACGGCGCGGCCAGCCCGATCGTCTCCTCGCTCCAGCACTTCCGGGCCGAGTACGAGCAGCACCTGGCCGAGCGCCGCTGCCCGTTCGACCCGGCCGCCTCCACCGTCTGGGCCGACGGCCCCCGCCCCGGCCACCAGTCCGCCACCGAAAGGGAGGTGCACGCGTGACGATCACAGAGCCAACCGCCTCCGAGACCGCGGTCGAACTGGTCACGCTCACCATCGACGGCGTTGAAGTGCGGGTCCCCAAGGGAACGTTGGTGATCCGGGCCGCCGAGACCATCGGCACCCAGATCCCGCGCTTCTGCGACCACCCGCTGCTCGATCCGGCCGGCGCCTGCCGCCAGTGCATCGTCGAGATCGAGGGCCAGCGCAAGCCGGTCGCCTCCTGCACCGTTCCGGTGGCCGAGGGCATGGTGGTGCGCACCCAGCTCAGCTCGCCGGTGGCCGAGAAGGCCCAGCGCGGCGTGATGGAGCTGCTGCTGATCAACCACCCGCTGGACTGCCCGGTCTGCGACAAGGGCGGCGAGTGCCCGCTGCAGAACCAGGCGATGACCAGCGGCGCCGCCGACTCCCGCTTCGAGGGGATGAAGCGCACCTACGAGAAGCCGGTGCCGATCAGCAGCCAGGTGCTGCTGGACCGCGAGCGCTGCGTGCTGTGCGCGCGCTGCACCCGCTTCTCGCAGCAGATCGCCGGGGACCCGTTCATCGACCTGGTGGAGCGCGGGGCACTGCAGCAGGTCGGCACCGGCGAGGGCGACGACTTCGAGTCGTACTTCTCCGGGAACACCATCCAGATCTGCCCGGTGGGCGCGCTGACCTCGGCGGCGTACCGGTTCCGCTCGCGTCCCTTCGACCTGGTCTCCTCGCCGAGCGTGTGCGAGCACTGCGCCTCGGGCTGCGCGCAGCGCACCGACCACCGGCGCGGCAAGGTGCTGCGCCGGCTGGCGGGTGAGGACCCGGCGGTGAACGAGGAGTGGAACTGCGACAAGGGCCGCTTCGCCTTCCGCTACGCCCAGCAGCGCGACCGGCTGACCACCCCGCTGGTGCGGGTGGACGGCGAGCTGGTGCCGGTCTCCTGGCCGGAGGCGCTGGCCCGGGCGGCCGACGGGCTGCGCGGGGCCCGGACCGGGGTGCTGGCCGGCGGCCGGGTGACGGTCGAGGACGCCTACGCGTACGGGAAGTTCGCGCGGGTGGTGCTTGGTACCAACGACGTGGACTTCCGGGCCCGCCCGCACAGCAGTGAGGAGGCGGACTTCCTGGCCGCGGCGGTGGCCGGGCGGGGCGTCGACGTGAACGGCGCCGGCGTGGCGTACGAGGACCTCGACCGGGCGCCGGCGGTGCTGCTGGCGGGCTTCGAGCCGGAGGAGGAGTCGCCGATCGTCTTCCTGCGGTTGCGCAAGGCGACCAGGGCGACGGGCCTGAAGGTGTTCTCGGTGGCCGCGTTCGGTTCCCGGGGCCTGGCGAAGCTGCGCGGCGCGCTGCTGCCGGCCGCCCCCGGCACCGAGCCGGAGTGGTTCGCGGCGCTGGCGGCGGACGAGCCGCTGAACGACGACGCGGGCCGGGCGGCGGAACTGCTGCGCGCCCCGGGTGCGGTGATCCTGGTGGGCGAGCGGCTGGCCGCGGTCCCGGGCGGGCCGACGGCGGTGCTGCGCCTGGCGCACGCGACCGGCGCCAGGCTCGCCTGGGTGCCGCGCCGGGCCGGTGAGCGCGGGGCCGTGGAGGCGGGCGCGCTGCCGGGCCTGCTGCCCGGCGGCCGTCCGGTGGCCGCCGCGGCGGCCCGGGCGGAGGCGGCCGAGCTGTGGGGCGGGGCCGAGCTGCCGTCCCGGCCGGGCCGGGACACCGACGGGATCCTGGCGGCGGTCGTGGCCGGAGAGCTGGACGCGCTGCTGGTCGGCGGCGTGGATCCGGACGACCTGCCGGACCCCGGGCTGGCCGACGAGGCGCTGGCGGCGGTGCCGTTCCTGGTGTCGCTGGAGCTGCGGCCCTCGGCGGTGACGGCGCGCGCCGACGTGGTGCTGCCGGTGGCTGCGGCGGCGGAGAAGGCCGGCACCTTCCTGGACTGGGAGGGCCGGGTGCGGATGTTCGAGGCCGCGCTCAAGCCGGACCAGCAGATGGGCCGTCACCTCCAGCCGGACCTGCGGGTGCTGAGCATGCTGGCGGACGCGTTGGGCGGGCGGCTGGGACTGCCGGACGTCCGGGCGGCCCGGCTGGAGCTGGACCGCTTCGCCCCCTGGGAGGGCGACCGCACGGCCGACCCGGCGGCCCACCCCGGCCCGCTGCCCCGGCCGGCCGCCGGCCAGGCGGTGCTGGCGGGTTGGCGCCTGCTGCTGGACAACGGCGCGCTGCAGCAGGGGGATCCGCATCTGGCGGGCACCCGGCACCGGGCGGTGGCCCGGATCTCGGCGGAGACGGCCAAGGAGATCGGTGCGGAGGCGGCCGGGGCCCTGCGGCTGACCGGCCCGGCCGGATCGCTGACCCTGCCGCTGGAGGTCACCGACTCGATCCCGGACCGCACGGTCTGGGTCCCGCTCGGCTCCACTCCGGGCGGTGCCCCGCGCGCGCTCGGTACCACCGTCGGCCACCTGGTCACGATCGCCGCGGCCGCGGTGGAGTCCGCGGCCGAGGCCGATCCCGGCCCGGTGACACAGGACGGGGCGGCACAGGACGGGGCGGCACAGGACGGGGCGGCACCGGACCGGGCGACACCCGACCGGTCGGCGCAGGACGAGCAGGAACAGGACGGGTCGGCCCGGGCACAGGCCCAGGCCCAGGCCGGTTCGGCCGTGGACGGGACCGCGGGAGAAGGGGAGGACCGATGACTCCGCAGCCGTACGAGACGCTCCACTTCTTCGGGCAGGACCCGTGGTGGCTGGTGCTGCTGAAGGCGGTGTTCTGCTTCGCCTTCCTGGTCCTGACGGTGCTGATCGCGATCGTCTGGGAGCGCAAGGTGGTGGCCTGGATGCAGCTGCGCATCGGGCCCAACCGGCACGGCCCGTGGGGCATGCTGCAGTCGCTGGCGGACGGCGTGAAGCTGGCGCTGAAGGAAGACCTGGTGGTCAAGGGCTCGGACAAGGCGGTCTACATCCTGGCCCCGATCGTCTGCGCCATCCCCGCGTTCATGGCCTTCGCGGTGATCCCGTTCGGCCCGGCCGGCAACGAGGTGTCGATCTTCGGTACCCGCACGCCGCTCCAGCTGACGGACTTCCCGGTGGCGTTGCTGTACGTCCTGGCGACGGCCGCGGTGGGCATCTACGGCATCGTGCTGGCGGGTTGGTCCTCGGGTTCGACGTACCCGCTGCTGGGCGGGCTGCGCTCGTCCGCGCAGATGATCAGCTACGAGATCGCGATGGGCCTGTCCTTCGCGGCGGTGTTCATCTACTCGGGTTCGATGTCGACCTCGGAGATCGTGGCGCACCAGCAGCCGACCTGGTTCGCGGCGCTGCTGCCGGTGTCGTTCATCGTCTACATCATCGCGATGGTCGGCGAGACCAACCGGGCGCCGTTCGACCTCCCGGAGGCCGAGGGCGAGTTGGTCGGCGGCTTCAACACCGAGTACTCCTCGCTGAAGTTCGCGATGTTCATGCTGGCCGAGTACGTGAACATGGTGACGGTCTCGGCGGTGGCCTCGACCCTCTTCCTGGGCGGCTGGCGGGCCCCGTGGCCGGTGTCGACGTTCTGGGAGGGCGCCAACCACGGTTGGTGGCCGATGCTGTGGATCACGCTGAAGATCCAGTTGCTGCTGTTCTTCTTCATCTGGCTGCGCGGCACGCTGCCCCGGTTCCGCTACGACCAGTTCATGAAGCTGGGCTGGAAGGTGCTGATCCCGGTCTCGCTGGTGTGGCTGGTGCTGATCGCGAGCGTGCGGGCGCTGCGCAACGAGGGTTACGACTTCGGCGAGGTGGTGCTGTACGTGGGCGCGCCGGTCGGCGTGATCCTGCTGCTGGCGCTGCTGCGGGACTTCCTGAGGAAGCAGCCTGAACCCGAGGTCACCCCGCCCAAGGCCGATTTCGACCCGATGGCGGGCGGCTATCCGGTCCCGCCGCTGCCCGGCCAGGCGCTCCCGCCGGTGCCGCGTCGGCGCAGCCGCGCCCCGAAGCAACTCCAGGACGCCCTCAACGGGGCCGACCATTCCGAAGGGAGCTGAACCGAGATGTCCGACCAGTCCGATCGTACGGGCCGCCCCGAACGGGCCGACCGTCCGTCGATCCTCGGCCCGGCCGCCGGCTTCGGCGTGACCTTCAAGGCCATGTTCAAGAAGCGGCTCACCGAGCAGTACCCGGAGCAGAAGAAGCCCACCGCTCCGCGCTTCCACGGCCGCCACCAGCTGAACCGGCACCCGGACGGCCTGGAGAAGTGCGTCGGCTGCGAGCTGTGCGCGTGGGCCTGCCCGGCCGACGCGATCTACGTGGAGGGCGCGGACAACCGGGACGAGGAGCGCTACTCCCCGGGTGAGCGCTACGGCGTGGTGTACCAGATCAACTACGCCCGCTGCATCCTGTGCGGGCTGTGCATCGAGGCCTGCCCGACCCGGGCGCTGACCATGACCAACGAGTACGAGCTGGCCGACTCCTCCCGGCGGGACCTGATCTTCACCAAGGAGCAGCTGCTGGTGGGCCTGTCCGAGGGCATGGTCGACACCCCGCACGCGATCTTCCCCGGCACCGACGAGGGCGCGTACTACCGGGGCGAGATCACCGCGGCGGCGCCGGGCACGGTCCAGCAGGAGCGCACCGACCGGGACCGGGAGGTGCAGCAGTGATCGCGCGGCTGGCGGAAGCGACCGGGACGACCTCGACGGGTGAGGCCGTCCAGTTCTGGGTGCTCGCGGTGATCGCGGTCGGCGGTGCGCTCGGCATGGTGCTGATGCGCAAGGCCGTGCACAGCGCGCTCTGCCTGGCGGCCACCATGCTGGCGCTGGCGGTCTGTTACATGGCCCAGGGCGCGGTGTTCCTGGGCGTGGTGCAGATCGTGGTCTACACCGGCGCGATCATGATGCTGTTCCTGTTCGTGGTGATGCTGGTCGGTGTCACCAGCGAGGATTCGCTGAAGGAGCAGCTGAAGGGCCAGCGGTTCGCCGCGGCGCTGTGCGGGCTGGGCTTCGGCGTGCTGTTGATCGCCGGGATCGCCAACGCGAAGCTGGACCACTTCACCGGGTTGTCCGAGGCGAACGCCGAGGGCAACGTGCCGGGCCTGGCCCGGCTGATCTTCACCCGGTACGTGTGGGCCTTCGAGGTCACCGGCGCGCTGCTGATCACCGCGGCGATCGGCGCGATGGTGCTGACCCACCGGGAGCACGTGAAGGCGCCGAAGACGCAGCGCGAGCTGGCGGCGCAGCGGATCATGGACAACATCCAGCTGCCGCCGCTGCCGGCGCCGGGCGTGTACGCGCGGCACAACGCGGTGGACGTTCCGGCGCTGCTGCCGGACGGCACGATCGCCGAGGACTCGGTGATGGCGACGCTGCGCGAGCGCGGCCAGGTCCGGGACGTCAGCCAGGCGATGCTGCAGCGGATGGCGGAGCTGGAGAACAGCACGGCGGACTGGTTGGGCCGTCCGTCCTCGGAGCGGCCGGCGGTGACGGCCCCGCGCAAGTCGCTGGAGCCGGTGCCGGCGAACGGCGAGCCGGTGCCGGCGAACAACGTGAAGCACCCGGCCGGCGAGGAGGGCGCGGAGTGAACCCGGTCAACTACCTCTACCTGTCGGCCCTGTTGTTCACCATCGGCGCGGCCGGGGTGCTGATCCGGCGCAACGCGATCGTGCTGTTCATGTGCGTGGAGCTGATGCTGAACGCCTCGAACCTCGCCCTGGTGACCTTCTCCCGGCTGCACGGGACCCTGGACGGCCAGATCATCGCGTTCTTCACGATGGTGGTGGCGGCGGCCGAGGTCGTGGTCGGCCTCGCCATCATCGTCTCCATCTTCCGGACCAGGCACTCCGCTTCGGTCGACGACAGCAACCTGATGAAGCTGTAGGCGGAGGACCTTCGGTGAACTCTCTCATTCCGCTGCTGGTGGCGGCTCCACTGGCCGGTGCCGCCCTGCTGCTGCTCGGCGGCCGGGTGCTGGACCGCTACGGCCACTGGCTGGCCACCGCGCTCGCGGCGCTCTCGTTCGGCTTCGGCCTGGCCCTGTTCTCGGACATGCTCGGCCGTGACGCCGAGCACCGGGCGCTCACCGTGCACCTGTTCAGCTGGATCCCGGTGAACGGCTTCCAGGCCGACTTCTCCTTCCTGCTCGACCAGCTGTCGATGACCTTCGTCCTGCTGATCACCGGCGTCGGCACGCTGATCCACCTCTACTCGGTGGGCTACATGGCGCACGACGAGCGCCGGCGCCGCTTCTTCGCGTACCTGAACCTGTTCCTGGCCGCCATGCTGCTGCTGGTGGTCGCGGACAACTACCTGCTGCTGTACTTCGGCTGGGAGGGCGTGGGCCTGGCCTCGTACCTCCTGATCGGCTTCTGGCAGCACAAGCCGAGCGCGGCGACGGCGGCGAAGAAGGCCTTCATCGTCAACCGGGTCGGCGACATCGGCCTGTCCGTCGCGATCATGCTGATGTTCGCGGAGTTCGGCTCCTTCGCCTTCGGCCCCGTCTTCGGCGGGGCGCACGAGGCGAGCGAGGGCAAGCTGACGGCGATCGGCCTGATGCTGCTGCTGGCGGCCTGCGGCAAGTCGGCCCAGGTGCCGCTGCAGTCCTGGCTGGGGGACGCGATGGAGGGCCCGACCCCGGTGTCGGCGCTGATCCACGCGGCCACCATGGTGACCGCGGGCGTCTACCTGATCACCCGTTCCTCGGCGATCTTCGACCTGGCGCCGGACGCGCAGACCGCCGTGGTGGTGGTCGGCGCGGTCACGCTGCTGTTCGGTGCGATCGTCGGTTGCGCCAAGGACGACATCAAGAAGGCGCTGGCCGGCTCGACCATGTCGCAGATCGGCTACATGGTGCTGGCGGCCGGGCTCGGTCCGATCGGCTACGTCTTTGCGATCATGCACCTGGTGACCCACGGCTTCTTCAAGGCCGGGCTGTTCCTCGGCGCCGGGTCGGTCATGCACGGCATGAACGACGAGGTGAACATGCGTCACTACGGCGGCCTGCGCAAGTACATGCCGGTCACCTTCGTCACCTTCGGCCTCGGTTACCTGGCGATCATCGGCTTCCCGGGCCTGTCCGGTTTCTTCTCCAAGGACAAGATCATCGAGGCGGCCTTCGCCAAGGGCGGCACCGAGGGCTGGATCCTCGGGCTGTGCACGCTGGTCGGCGCGGCGATCACCGCGTTCTACATGACCCGGGTGATGGTGCTGACCTTCTTCGGCGAGAAGCGCTGGCAGCCGGCCGGTGGCACCGGCGGCTCCGCCGCGGGGGAGGGCGACCTGCCGCACCCGCACGAGTCGCCCAGGACCATGACGATCCCGATGGTCCTGCTGGCCTTCGGCTCGGTGTTCGCGGGCGGGCTGTTCGCCTTCAACGACTCCTTCCTGAAGTGGCTGGAGCCGGTCACCGGGCACGAGGAGGGCAACTCCCCGCTCGCCCCGCTGACCGTCACCCTGCTGACCACGGCCTGCATGCTGGCCGGCGTCGGCCTCGCCTACCTGATGTACGGGCGCTCGCCGGTCCCGGTGGTGCCGCCGGTCGGCTCCCCGCTCACCCGGGCCGCCCGCCGGGACCTGCTGCAGGACGACTTCAACCACGCGGTGCTGGTGCGGCCGGGCTCGGCGCTCGCCGCGGCGCTGGTCTTCTTCGACAGCCGCGGCCTGGACGGCGTGGTCAACGGCCTGGCCGCCGCGATCGGCGGGCTCTCCGGCCGGCTGCGGCGGATCCAGAACGGCTACGTCCGCTCCTACGCGCTCTCCATGTTCGGCGGCACGCTGGTGCTGGTCGCCACGACTCTCCTGATGAGGTCCACGTGATGACTCGTCCTGATATCCGTTGGGAGGGCAGGCCATGAGCGAGCGCAGCGAACGAACCGCCAAGCGGTGCGCGCGGACGGACGCCCCTGCCGGGCGCGGCGAGGTGGGCGCATGAGCGTCCTCCTGACCGCCACCTGTGCCGTGCCGGCGGCCGGCGCGGTGCTGACCGCGGCGCTGCCCGCCGGTTCCTCCGAGAGCCGGCGCCGGAACACCAAGGCCGTCGCGCTGGGCGTCTCGGCCGTCACCCTGGTGCTGGCCGCCGTGGTGGCAACCCGGTTCGACCCGCAGGGCGCCCGCTTCCAGCTGAACGAGTCGTACAGCTGGATCCGCTCCTTCGGCATCACCTTCTCGCTCGGCGTGGACGGCATCGGTGCGGTGCTCGCCCTGCTCACCGCCGTCCTCGTGCCGTTGGTGATCCTCGCCTCCTGGCACGACGCCGATCCGGGGCCGGCCGGTCCCGACGGCACCTTCGAGAACAGGAGGAGGACCCAGGGCTTCTTCGCCCTGATCCTGGCGGTGGAGGCGATGGTGGTCGTCTCCTTCTACGCCACCGACGTCTTCGTCTTCTACGTGTTCTTCGAAGCCATGCTGATCCCGATGTACTTCCTGATCGGCGGCTTCGGCGACCGGGCGGGCGGCCCCGAGTCGGCGCGTCAGCGCTCCTACGCGGCCGTGAAGTTCCTGCTCTACAACCTGCTCGGCGGCCTGGTGATGCTGGCGGCCGTGATCGGCCTGTACGTGATCGCGCAGGACCAGGGCTTCGGCACCTTCGACCTGCCGACGCTGACCTCGGCGATCGCCGACGGCCGGCTCCAGCTGACCGGCACCGCCGAGAAGGCGCTGTTCCTGGGCTTCTTCTTCGCCTTCGCGGTGAAGGCCCCGCTGTGGCCGCTGCACACCTGGCTGCCGAACGCGATGGGCGAGTCCACCGCCGGCACCGCGGTGCTGATCACCGCCGTGGTGGACAAGGTCGGAACCTTCGCGATGCTGCGCTTCTGCCTCGGGCTGTTCCCGGACGCCTCGAAGACCTTCGCCCCGGCGATCCTGGTCCTCGCGCTGATCGGGATCGTCTACGGCGCGCTGCTGGCGGTCGGGCAGAAGGACATCAAGCGCCTGGTGGCGTACGCCTCGATCTCGCACTTCGGCTTCATCATCATGGGCATCTTCGCCCTGACCAGCCAGGGCCAGAGCGGCGCCACCCTCTACATGGTCAACCACGGCCTGTCCACGGCGGCGTGGATGCTGGTGGCCGGCTTCCTGATCTCCCGTCGCGGTTCGCGGCTGATCGCCGACTACGGCGGTGTGCAGAAGGTCGCCCCGGTGCTCGCCGGGACGTTCCTGATCGGCAGCCTGGCCACCCTGTCGCTGCCCGGGCTCGCCCCCTTCGTCAGCGAGTTCCTGGTGCTCGTGGGCACCTTCACCCGCTACCCGGCGATCGGCGTCGTGGCCACCCTCGGCATCGTGCTGGCCGCGCTGTACGCCCTGCTGCTGTACCAGCGCACCATGACCGGTCCGGTGAAGGACGGGGTGCGCACGATGCCCGACCTCAAGGCCCGGGAACTCGCCGTGGTCGGCCCGCTGGTGGCGCTGACCATCCTGCTCGGCGTCTACCCCAAGCCGCTCACCGACCTGGTCAACCCCTCGGTGAACGCGACGCTCTCGCAGATCCACCAGACCGACCCGGCGCCGGCCCACCCGGTCGCCGCCACCTCAGGAGGTGAGCAGAAGTGAGCGCCACCGCGATGCTCGCCGCCGCGGGCGGCAACACCCCCAGCATTCCGGCGCCGCACATCGAGTACGGCCAGCTCTCGCCGATGCTCGTGGTGTTCGCCGCCGCCGTGGCCGGTGTCCTGGTGGAGGCCTTCGTGCCCCGCCGGTACCGGCACTGGACCCAGGTGACGCTCGCGCTGGCCGGGCTCGTCGGCGCCTTCGTCGCCGTGGTGGTGCTGGCCGTGCAGAGCCACGGCTTCACCCGGATCGACCTGCTGGCCATGGAGTCGGTCGCGATGGACGGCCCGGCACTGTTCCTCCAGGGCGTGATCCTGCTGGCCTCCGTGGTCGCGGTGCTCACCTACGCCGAGCGCAGGCTGGAGCCGAAGGCCGGCGGCCTGCCCGCCGACGCCTTCGCCGCCCAGGCCGCCGCCACCCCCGGAGGCGAGCAGGAGCGGGCCGCGGTCCGGGCCGGCTTCGCCACCAGCGAGGTCTTCCCGCTCACCCTGTTCGCGGTCGGCGGCATGCTGCTGTTCCCCGCCGCCAACGACCTGCTGACCATGTTCGTGGCGCTGGAGGTTTTCTCGCTGCCGCTGTACCTGCTGTGCGCGCTGGCCCGGCGCCGCCGGCTGCTCTCCCAGGAGGCGGCGGTCAAGTACTTCCTGCTCGGCGCCTTCGCCTCGGCGTTCTTCCTCTTCGGCACCGCGCTGCTGTACGGCTACGCGGGCAGCGTGAAGCTCGGGGACATCGGGGACGTCATCTCCGGCAAGGCGATGACCACCCCCGCGCAGCTGAGCACCACCCAGAGCGACGCGCTGGTGCTGACCGGCCTGGCGATGCTCGCGGTCGGCCTGCTGTTCAAGGTCGCCGCGGTCCCCTTCCACTCCTGGACCCCGGACGTCTACCAGGGCGCGCCGACCCCGGTGACCGGCTTCATGGCGGCGGCCACCAAGGTCGCGGCGTTCGGGGCCTTCCTGCGGCTGTTCTACGTGGCCTTCCCGGGCCTGCGGCTGGACTGGCGGCCGGTGATGTGGGGCGTGGCGATCCTCACCATGGTGGTGGGCGCGGTGCTCGCGGTGACCCAGCAGGACGTCAAGCGCCTGCTGGCGTACTCCTCGATCGCGCACGCCGGGTTCATCCTGACCGGCGTGATCGCCGTCAACAAGCAGGGCATCTCCTCGGTGCTGTTCTACCTGCTGTCGTACTCCTTCGTGACGCTCGGCGCGTTCGCGGTGGTCACCCTGGTGCGCGACTCCAAGGGCGAGGCGACCCACCTGTCCAGCTGGGCCGGGCTCGGGCGGCGCTCGCCGCTGGTGGCGGCGGTGTTCGCGCTGTTCCTGCTGGCCTTCGCCGGGATTCCGCTGACCTCCGGCTTCACCGGGAAGTTCGCGGTCTTCCAGGCCGCGGCCAGCGGCGGGGCGACCCCGCTGGTGGTCGTCGGTGTGCTGAGCTCGGCGGTGGCCGCGTTCTTCTACATCCGGGTGATCGTGCTGATGTTCTTCTCGGACCCGCAGCCGGGCGGCCCCACGGTGGCGATCCCGAGCGCCTTCACGGCGACCGCGATCGGGGTGGGGGTGCTGGTGACACTGGGTCTCGGGCTGCTCCCGCAGTACTTCCTCGACCTGGCGTCCAAGGCCTCGTTGTTCGTGCGCTGATCCTGGCGTGCACCGCCTCCGACCAGGGCCCCGTCCGGGCCGCGCCCAGTCCGCGCGGCCCGGACGGGTCTTTGTCGGGAGCCGGGGCCGGGGGAGTTCCGAGGCTCTCCCACCTTTATTTCCAGCCGAATTCGCCCCCACCGCCGTCCGGCCCGCACAGCCGCCCTGACCAGGGCATCAGGCCCGATCATGACAGGATCCGCACGCCCGTGCAGTGATCCACTCACGACCGGATACCCTGCCTGTATGGCCAGCGGCGGCACTCAGGGACCAGGCCGCTAGATCGACCAGGGACAGAGGAGTGGTCTTCGTGACCGTCGTGGAACCCTTCGGGCTCAGCGTGCAGGACCGCGACCTGACCCGGGATGTCCAGGCCGGACTGGACGCGGTGGAGGCGGCGCTCGGCGAGGCCGTCAAGTGCGACGTCCCGTTCATCACCGTCACCGCCAGTCACCTCCTCGAAGCCGGTGGCAAGCGCTTCCGTCCGCTGCTCCTGCTGCTGGCCGCCCAGTTCGGCGACCCGGGGGCGCCCGGTGTGGTGCCCGCCGCCGTGGTGGTCGAGCTGACCCACCTGGCCACGCTGTACCACGACGACGTGATGGACGAGGCGCCGGTGCGCCGGGGCGCCCCGAGCGCCAACTCCCGCTGGGACAACTCGGTCGCGATCCTCACCGGCGACTTCCTGTTCTCCCGCGCCTCCCAGGTGCTCGCCGACCTCGGCCCGGAGGCCGTGCGGATGCAGGCCGAGGCCTTCGAGCGGCTGGTGACCGGTCAGATCCTGGAGACCCGCGGCCCCGGTCAGGACATGGACCCGCTGCTGCACTACCTGGACGTCCTGGAGGGCAAGACCGGCTCGCTGATCGCCGTCTCCTGCCGGATAGGAGCGCTGATGGCCGGTGCCGAGCGCGAGCTGGTGGACATCCTCGGCGAGTTCGGCGAGCGGATCGGCATCGCCTTCCAGCTGGCCGACGACGTGCTCGACATCGCCAGTGACGGCCACGAGTCCGGCAAGACCCCCGGTACCGACCTGCGCGAGGGCGTGCCGACCCTGCCGACCCTGCTGCTGCAGCAGATGCCGGTCGACCCTGCCGACCCGGCCGACGCCCGGCTGCGCGAACTGCTCGACCAGGACCTCTCCGACGACGACCTGCACGCCGAGGCGCTGCGCCTGCTGCGCGCCCACCCGGCGCTGGAGCGCGCCCGCGCCGAGACCCTGCGCCGGGCCGAGGAGGCCAGGGCGCTGCTGGCCCCGCTGCCGGACTGCGCCGCCAAGGCCGCCCTGGAGGGGCTCTGCGACGCGGTGGCGATCCGCACCATGTGAGCCCCCCGGGCTCGTCCGGGCCGGGCCGCGGTGCGGCCGGGCCCGGCCCCCCACCGCGGTGACTCGGGGATGGGGGAGACTGACTACCGTCAGCACACGCCTGCCGGGAAGGTCGTTATGCGTCGCGTCGTCATCGCCGAGGACTCCGTACTTCTGAGGGAGGGACTGACCCGGCTGCTCACCGATCGCGGCATGGAGGTCGTCGCCGGGGTCGGGGACGGCGAGGCCCTGGTGAAGACCATCCACGAGCTGGCGGCGGCCGACGCCCTGCCGGACGTCGTGGTCTCCGACGTGCGGATGCCGCCGAGCCACACCGACGAGGGGCTGCGGGCCTGCGTGGAGCTGCGCGGCCGTTACCCGCAGCTGGGTGTGCTGGTGCTGTCGCAGTTCGTGGAGGAGCGCTACGCCTCCGAGCTGCTGGCCGGTTCCACCCGGGGCGTCGGCTACCTGCTCAAGGACCGGGTCGCCGAGGTGCGCGAGTTCGCCGACGCGGTGGTCCGGGTCGCCGATGGCGGTACGGCGCTGGACCCGGAGGTGGTGCAGCAGCTCCTCAGCCGCAGCCGCAAGGGCGACGTTCTGGCCAATCTCACGCCGCGCGAGCGCGAGGTGCTCGGGCTGATGGCGGAGGGCCGCACCAACGCGGCGGTGGCCAGGCAGCTGGTGGTCTCCGACGGCGCGGTGGAGAAGCACGTCAGCAACATCTTCCTCAAGCTGGGGCTGGCTCAGAGCTCGGAGGACCACCGCCGGGTGCTGGCGGTGCTCACCTACCTCAACTCCTGACGCCCCGCTCCGTGGCCGGGGCTCCCCGGGGGCGCGCCCCCGGGGAGCGCATCTCGGCCATGCGCCTCCGAGGTGCTCGCGTCCGCCCGCCCGAGCCGGAATGATCTCCGGCGGGCGGGCGTTGTTGCTCACGTGCGGTATGGCCGCGGGCCGGTGAAATTGCTGCCGTGGTTCCGGCCGCCGTCGTGTCGGCCCGCATAGGATGCGAGAGGTGCACCAGGCGGACGGGGCACGGGGCCGCGCCCGCGGGTGGTGTGCCCACGAGGAGGTCCGCGGCAGTGACCAGTCAGGTCGATCAGTCAGAGGCAGTGGACGGCCCGGACGGCGACGAGGCCCGCGCCGGGAACGGCGACGCGCGCTCGGGTGCGGCCGCTCCCGCCGGACCCCCCGCTCCGGGCGGCCCTCCGGTGAAGCCGGGCAAGCCCATCCGCAGACTCGATCGGGTGATCATTCGCTTCGCCGGCGACTCCGGTGACGGCATGCAGCTGACCGGTGACCGGTTCACCTCGGAGACGGCGTCCTTCGGCAATGACCTGTCCACGCTGCCGAACTTCCCGGCCGAGATCCGGGCGCCCGCCGGCACCCTGCCGGGCGTCTCCTCCTTCCAACTGCACTTCGCGGACCACGACATCCTGACCCCGGGCGACGCCCCGAACGTGCTGGTCGCGATGAACCCGGCCGCGCTGAAGGCGAACCTGCCGGACCTGCCGCGCGGCGCCGAGATCATCGTCAACACCGACGAGTTCACCAAGCGCGCGCTGGCCAAGGTCGGTTACCCGGCGGACCCGCTGACCGACGGTTCGCTGGACGGCTTCCACCTGCACAAGGTGCCGCTGACCGCGCTGACCCTGGAGGCGCTCAAGGACAGCGGCCTGGCCCGCAAGGACGCGGAGCGGGCGAAGAACATGTTCGCCCTGGGCCTGCTGTCCTGGATGTACCACCGGCCCACGCACGGGACGGAGTCGTTCCTGCGCACCAAGTTCGCCAAGAAGCCGCAGATCGCCGAGGCGAACATCAGCGCCTTCCGGGCGGGTTGGAACTTCGGCGAGACCACGGAGTCCTTCGCGGTCTCCTACGAGGTGCCGCCGGCCAGGCTCCCGGCCGGGCGCTACCGCAACATCTCCGGCAACCTCGCGCTGTCCTACGGGCTGATCGCCGCGGCGAAGCGCTCCGGCCTGCCGCTGTACCTGGGTTCGTACCCGATCACCCCGGCCTCGGACGTGCTGCACGAGCTGAGCCGGCACAAGAACTTCGGGGTGCGCACCTTCCAGGCGGAGGACGAGATCGCCGGCGTCGGCGCCGCGCTCGGGGCCGCGTTCGGCGGGGCGCTCGGGGTGACCACCACCTCCGGGCCGGGGGTCGCGCTGAAGTCGGAGGCGATCGGCCTGGCCGTCTCGCTCGAACTGCCGCTGCTGATCGTGGACATCCAGCGCGGCGGCCCGTCCACCGGCCTGCCGACCAAGACCGAGCAGGCGGACCTGCTGCAGGCGATGTTCGGCCGCAACGGCGAGGCGCCGGTGCCGATCGTCGCCCCGGCCACGCCCGCGGAGTGCTTCGACGCGGCGCTGGAGGCGGCCCGGATCGCGGTCACCTACCGCACCCCGGTGTTCCTGCTCTCGGACGGCTACCTGGCCAACGGCTCGGAGCCCTGGCGGATCCCCGATGTCGACGAACTGCCGGAGATCGACCCGCGGTTCGCCACCGGCCCGAACCGCGAGGACGGCGCCTTCTGGCCGTACCTGCGCGATCCGCGGACGCTGGCCAGGCCCTGGGCGGTGCCCGGCACGCCCGGCCTGGAGCACCGGATCGGCGGCATCGAGAAGCAGGACGGCACCGGCAACATCTCCTACGACCCGGCCAATCACGACTTCATGGTCCGCACCCGGCAGGCCAAGATCGACGGCATCACGGTGAAGCCGGTCGAGGTGGACGACCCGACCGGCGACGCCCGGGTGCTGGTGATCGGCTGGGGTTCGACCTACGGGCCGATCACCGCCGCGGTGCGCCGGGTGCGCGCGGACGGCGGCGAGGTCGCCCAGACGCACCTGCGCAACCTCAACCCGTTCCCGGCCAACCTGGGCTCGGTGCTGCGGAGTTACGAGAAGATCATCGTGCCCGAGATGAACCTGGGGCAGCTGGCCCTGCTGCTGCGGGCGAAGTACCTGGTGGACGCCGAGTCCTACAACCAGGTGCGCGGGCTGCCGTTCAAGGCCGCCCAGTTGGCGGACGTGCTGTGGGCCGCGATCGGCACCCTGGACGAGGAGGACCACCGATGAGCGAGCACGCCTTCCCGTCCCTGAAGCTGGTGCCCAAGGCTGAAGGGCCGCAGAGCGCCCGGGACTTCAAGACCGACCAGGAGGTGCGCTGGTGCCCCGGCTGCGGGGACTACGCGATCCTGGCGGCCGTGCAGTCCTTCATGCCGGAGCTGGGCATCAAGCGCGAGAACACGGTGTTCGTCTCGGGCATCGGCTGCTCCTCGCGCTTCCCGTACTACATGAACACCTACGGGGTGCACTCGATCCACGGCCGGGCGCCGGCGATCGCGACCGGGCTGGCCAGCGCGCGCCAGGACCTGAGCGTCTGGGTGGTGACGGGCGACGGCGACGCGCTGTCGATCGGCGGCAACCACCTGATCCACGCCCTGCGGCGGAACGTCAATCTGAAGATCCTGCTGTTCAACAACCGTATCTACGGCCTCACCAAGGGCCAGTACTCACCGACCAGCGAGGTCGGCAAGATCACCAAGTCCACCCCGATGGGCTCGCTGGACGCGCCGTTCAACCCGCTGTCGCTGGCGATCGGCGCCGAGGCCACCTTCGTCGCGCGCACCATCGACTCGGACCGCCAGCACCTCCAGTCGGTGCTGCGGGCGGCCGCCGAGCACCGGGGCACGGCGCTGGTGGAGATCTACCAGAACTGCAACATCTTCAACGACGGCGCCTTCGAGGTACTGAAGGACCCCGGTAGCCGGGACGAGGCGCTGATCCGGCTGGAGCACGGGCGGCCCGTCCGCTTCGGCGCGGACCTGGCGAACGGCGTCTTCCGGGGCCCGGACGGCGAACTGTTCACCGCCCCGGTCACGGCGGAGAACGAGGCGGACGTCCTGGTCCACGACGCGCACGCGCCCGGCCCCGCCGCCGCCTTCGCGCTCTCCCGGATCGCCGACGCGGACACCCTGCACCACACCCCGATCGGCGTGCTGCGCAGCGTCGAACGGCCGGTCTACGACGAGCTGATGGCGGACCAGCTGGCCACCGCCGCCACCCAGCGCGGCGAGGGCGACCTGGCCGCGCTGCTCGCCGGCAACGACACCTGGACGGTGGACTGACCGCCCCGCCGTCCGGTCCGAGCGAGCGGCGCCCCCTGTCCCGGCCGGGACAGGGGGCGCCCTCGTTCCTGTCGCTGGTTGTTTCCTACCGCTCGTCGTGGCCTACCGCTCGTCGTTGTCTACCGCTCGTCGTTGTCTACTGCTCGGCCCACTCGACCAGCTCGACCAGCACGCCGTTCGGATCGGTGACCTGGAAGAGCTTCTCGCCCCAGGGCTCCTCGCGCAGCGGGAGGGTGATCGTGATGTCCTCGGCGCGCAGCCGCCGTTCCTCGGCGGCGATGTCCTGGACGACGAACGCCAGGATCACGCCGTCCGCGATCCGGTGGCGCTGTTCCTCCGGCAGGACTTCGAGGCCGCGTCGCAGGTAGACGACGTTGACCCCGCCGCCCGGGTGTCCGAGCGAGACGAAGCCGTCGGCCGACATCTCCTCGGTGTAGCCGAAGTGCCGCTGGAGGAAGGCGGCGGAAGTGGTGACGTCCTCGACGGTCAGGGAGACGGCGGTCCTGGTGATCTGCAAGGCGGAGAACCCTTTCGTCGGCGTTCGGGCGTTATCCCGTACGCAGTACACTATACATAGTACGGAGAATTGCGCCAGGGGTTCCCGCGAGGACCCCCCGGGCCGGAACGGCCGAGGGAGGCTCCCCGGGCGGGGAGCCTCCCTCGGACGGCCGATGCGGAGCGGGTCAGTAGACGCAGGGGATGCCGCCGTCGGCCTGGGCGTCGACGGCGGGGCCCTGCATGGGCAGATTGGCGGCCGGGTCGGCCGGGGCGCCGCCCGCGGGGGTGGCGGGCTCGTCGGCGGCGACGCCGGTGAAGGTGGTGCCGAGGGTGACGACGACGTGGTCGGCGGCGGCGCTCGCGGACTCGGTGGCCGTCACGCCGTAGCGGGCCGCGATCTGCTCGGCGGCCTCCTTGGCGCCCTTGCCGTAGACGACCGTGGTGGTCTTCGGCCGGGTGCCGGCCGACCCGGTGCGGCCCTCCTTGAAGCCCAGGCCCGCCAGGGCCTTGGCCTCGGCGGCGGAGGTCACGCCGGCGGCGGAGGAGGCGTTGAAGACGTCGACCGTGACGGGCCTGGCGGAGGTCGCGGTCGGGGCCGGCATCGGTGCCGCGGTCGGCTGGGCCGGTGCGGGGGCCGCCCCCGCGGCCGGGTCGGCCGGGGCCGGCGCCGCGGCGGCGTCGGCGTAGCCGAAGAGCTGCTTGACCACCTTCTGGACCTTCGCCGGGGTCACCAGGTTGACGTCCTGGCCGTTCCTGGTGCCGAACCCGTCGAAGGTCAGGGTGTTGAACTCGACGTTGCCGCCGGTGAGGTTGGGGGCCTGCTGGGCGAAGTCGAGCACGTTCCACTCGTTGTCGATCACCAGGTCCTTCTGCATGACACCCATCAGCTCCTGCATCTTGCCGAGGTCGCCGATGACGCCCTTCTGCTTGAGGTTGTGCACGACCGAGGAGATGAAGGCCTGCTGGCGGTGGGTGCGGGCGAAGTCGCCGGAGTTGCCGTCCGGGCCGTCGAGGTTGTGGCGCTGGCGGACGAAGGAGAGCGCCTGCGAGGCGTTGAGCTTGTTGACGCCCTTGTGGAAGTCGGCACCCGAGCCCTGGCCCTCCATGGCCGGGTCCCTGGTGTCGTGGGTGAGGCAGACCTCGATCGGCTGGAGGGCCTTGGCGATGTCGTAGAAGCCCATCAGGTTGACCTCGGCGATGTGGTCGATGGGCTGGTCGAGGAACTTCTGCACGGTGCGGATGGTGGCCGCGCGGCCGATGTCGCGGCCGGCCTTCTCCAGGTCGGCGCCCTTGAGGCCCTTGGCGCGCAGGCCCGCGTCGGCCTTGTCCTTGGCCGCGCCGTAGGCCTCCTTGATCTTGGCCATGCCCATCTGGGTGCCGTCGGCGCCGTAGGTCATCACATAGTCGTCGCGGGGTATCGAGACGGCCTGCACCTTGCCGCCGTTCGCCGGGATGTGCAGCAGGATCAGGGAGTTGGTGTTGTAGCCGCCGATGTCGGAGCTGTGGCCAGCGTGCAGTTCGTCCTGGACGAACTCGGGCGGCAGGTCCGTGCCGTCCATGTTCTTGCGGCTGTCCAGGCCGATCAGCAGCAGGTTGACCGAGTTGTCGAGGTGCTTGGGCGCGTCCTTCTTGGTCTCGGCGATGACGCCGGAGGTGGTCATCCCGTCGGTGAGCTGCTTGTACTCGTACCAGACCACCCCGCTGGCGGCGAACACCGCGAACCCCACGGTGCAGGCCACTACCCGGCCCGCGATCAGCACGGGGGAGGGGTGGCGGGCCGCGGCGCGTCCGTCGGTTCCGGCGTTGTCAGCCATGCTGCCTCCTCCTCGCCCGGACCAGCCGGAACGCGATCACGACGACGGCCGCGACCGCGGCCTCGGCCATCACGGGAAAGCCGTGCACCACCCACTTGGCGGCGCCGGTGGCCAGGGCCTTGCCCTGGTACCGGTCGCGGTGGGCGGCCAGCTCGACGGCGGCTGTCACCCCCAGGACGACCAGCGGCGAGGCGGCGAGCACCCACCACCAGCCGTTGCGGCCGCTCAGCGCCGCGGCCAGGCCGGTGCCGAGTACCGCGGCCACCGCGAAGGCCAGGCCCATCCCGGGGCCGGAGAGTTCGTCGACCGCGGCGCCGGCCAGCGGCAGTCCGACGGCGAGTGCCACCGGCAGTGCGGGACCGCCGGGCAGGGGGCGTATGTGTCCGGCGGGTCCGTCCGCCGCCCGTCGGCGCGCCCGCTTGTCGCCCGACCGTCCTCGTTGCCCCGCCACGCCCTCACCCCGGTGTTCCCGTGCTCCGCGCGCCACGGTGGCGCCTGCGCCGCGTGCCGACCGTCCGGTCCGTCCGGTCCCGGGCCGGTCCTCGTCCGGGCCGTGGGCCCGTCGTCGGTCGTCCGTCGTTCCGGAACTCTGTTCGTGGCGCTGCCAGTTCCGGACGCCGGTTTCCGGCCAACTGGTTCCCGCCCGGCCGCCCGTGATCGGGGGAGGCGCTTCCGTATCACCTCTACACGGGTGTAGAAGTCGTACGCAGCATAGAGCGCACGTGTTCGGCGGCAAGTCCGGGTCCGCCGTGACCCGGATAAACTGCACCGGGTAGTTTCTGAGCGGTCGGCCGATGCGCCGGCGGAAGAGGAGAGGGCCGTGGCGACGACGGGCGGAGCGGGGCGGCCGGAGAAGCGCAAGGCGATCACGCGGGCCGCGACGGCGGTGTTCGGGCGCGAGGGGTACGTCCGGGCCAGCATGGACGCGATCGCGGCCGAGGCCGGGGTGTCCAAGCGGACGGTCTACAACCACTTCGCCGACAAGGAGACCCTCTTCCTGTCGGTGGCCCTGCAGAACTCGGCGGAACTGACCGAACGCATCCGGGAGTTGATGGCGAAGTACCTCGACCGGGTGGTGGAGCTGCGCCAGGACCTGATCGACTTCGCCGTCCAGCGGGCCCGCGCCGTCCTGTCCGCCGGGGAACACGGGGCGCTCGGCCGGGCGATCCGGGCCGAAGTGGCCAACATCCCGGCGGACGTCCTGGAGGCCTGGCTGGAGGCCGGGCCGATCGCCTCCCAGCGCGACCTCGCGCAGCACTTCGCCGCGCTCGCCGAGCGCGGGCTCCTCACGGTCGAGGACGCCGCGCTGGCCGCCGAGCAGTTCACGCTGCTGACCTTTCACGGCATCGCCGAGCGCTCCTTCTGGGGCGCCCTCCCGGTGGCGGACGAGGAGGTCGAGCGGATCGCGGCGGCCGGTGTGGACGCCTTCCTGCGGATCCACGGCACGTCGTCGTCGGCGTCGTCGCCGACGGCACGGGGCTGACGGAACGGGGCTGGGCAGGTCCGGGCGGGGGGGCGCGGTGGCGCCCCCCCCCGGCAACCCCGCGCCCAGCGCCCCGGGGAAGGGGGGGGGGGGTAATACGAATAGGGGGGGAAAAGCGC
>NZ_JBSHAP010000021.1:0-10009 GCF_053611565.1 Kitasatospora sp. NPDC054795 | reverse complement strand
TTCCCGCGGCCAGCCTCTTTTGTTAAAACTCCCCCGCCCGGGGGCTGCCGCCCGGGGGGGGGGCCGGGCGGGGGGGGGCGCCCGCGCGCCCCCCCGCCCGCACCACCCGGGCATCACTTCCAGTTGAGGCCCTTGCCGAGGGTGTACGGCTCGCCCCAGTACTCCGCGCCCGCGACCTTGGAGGCCTCCGGGGACATCGCCACCGCACAGGACGTGGCGGACTGGCCGTTGGTGAAGCCCTTGGGCAGCGACTCGCTCTTGCACTTGGGGAAGGAGCCGATGACCATCAGCTCCTGCGCCTCGGTGCCGTCCGCCAGCAGGCCCTTCATGTGGTTGACGCTGGTGTAGGACAGGTCGGTGCTGCCGGCGTTGGTGACCTTGTAGTGGATGTAGTACGGCACCAGCCCCTTGGCCTTGTCGCCCAGGTTGAGCGAGGTGAGGTCGGCCGGGTCGCCCTTCTCGATCGAGGTGACCGCGAGCGCGATGGTGCCCTTGGTGCTGCCCGAGCTGAACGGGATGGTGGCGGCGTCGCCGAGCTTCAGGGTGGTCCCGGCCGCCGGGGCGCTGTCGGCCGGCGCGGGCGCGGCGGCCGTACCGGAGGCGGTGCCGCCCGCCGGGACGGAGGCCGAACCGCCGGCGGCCGGGGTGGTGGCCGCGGCGCTCGGCGAGGCGGCCTGGGGCGCGGGCGTGCCGGTCGCCGGCGGGGTCGTCGCGGTGTCGGACGACGAGGCGTCGTCGTTGCAGGCGGTCAGGGTGAGCGCGCCGACAGCGGCCAGCGAGGCCAGGGTCAGGGCGTGGCGACTGCTGCGGATGGGCTTCACGTGTGGATCCCCCGTGGTTGCGGACCCCCGGTCCCGGCGGTCCTCCTGAGGGACGTTCATAGCGCAGCGCGAACGATCGGAACCATGGGTTCGGCGCCGCTTTGACACGCTCGTGACGAGTCCCTGGCGCGGCCGTGACAAGGGATATCGACTCGTGATCCACCGCCCGGCCGGGCGGTGGCGGGGCGCGGCCCGGGGCCGGTGCGGGGGCTGTGGGGCGCCGGTGCGGGGCGGGTGAGGGGCGCGTGGAGGAGCCGTGACCGGTTGCCCGCGGTCCGGTCCGCCGCGGTCCGGCTCCCGGGCCGCGGTGTCCGGGACGCGCCCTATGAGGTGGCGCCGAGCACCAGCTCGTTGTACGTGGCGACGGTGGTGAAGCCGAGCCGCTCGTACAGCCGGATCGCCGGGGCGTTGTCGGTGCGGACGTTCAGGCCCAGGTGGTCGGTGCTCGCGGCCAGCCGGCGGCAGAGCGCGGTGACGCAGGCCCGGGCGAGGCCGCGGCCGCGGGCGTCGGGGTGGGTGGTGACGTTGCCGAGCACGGCGACCCGCTGGGCGGGCGAGTGGACGTGCACCCCGGCGACGGCCAGCAGCCGGCCGTTCTCGCGGACGCCGACGTAGCCGCCGCCGGCCAGCATCCGGGGGTCGAACCAGGAGTCGGGGTAGGACTCGGCGAGCAGGGCGCGGACGCCGTCGACGTCGGCGAGGCCCAACGGCCGGGTCTCGTGGGTGTCCTCGGCCGGGAGCTCCGCCGTGAGGAGCATCCGCAGCAGCGGGGTCCGGCGCTCGACCGCGTAGTCGGGTGCGAGCGCCCGCTCGGCGCCGTCCGGCAGCCCGGCCGTGAACCGGCGGGGGAGGAAGGGCCGGAGGTCGCGCAGCAGCGCCTCCAGCGGCGGGAGGCCGGCGGGCCGGGCGAAGGCGAGCAGGACGGGGGTGCCGCCGCCGCTGTAGAGCAGTGCGACCGGTCCGTGCCCGGTGTCGGGAGCGGCGGTGTACCAGGTGGTGTTGGGCCAGAGAGTGTCGTCCAGGTCGCCGAGCTCGAAGAGGTGCAGCGCCGGATCGGTGTGGAAGCGGGCGGCGAGCGCGGTGCGGTCGTGCAGGCTGATGAGGGGCACGCGGACGAGGATAGGCCCGGTCCGCTCGACGTCGAGGAGCGGACCGGGCCCGGTGGTTCGTCAGCCCAGCAGCCAGCGCTGGGCCGGGTCACCGGTGTTGCAGGAGGTCACCCCGACGGCCTGGCCGCCGCCGTTGGAGGTGAGGCACTGCCCGGTGGCCGCGCTGAGGATCATGTACCAGCCGCGGTCGTTGTCCGTCAGCAGCCACTTCTGGTTGGCCGGCATCCAGTCGCCGGTCGGCCGGTTGAGGCCGTCCAGCCCGCCGGGGGTGTCCCAGAGGTGGACCGCGCCCGAGCCGGTGTCGAGGTCGATGACCTTGCCCTGCCCGTGCGAGATCGCCGTGGTGCCGTCGCAGTACTTCCAGAACGACCAGGTCTGCGCGGGCGACTGGTTGGCCGGATAGATGATGATCGGCTGACCGTTGGCCTCGACGTTGTGGTACAGGTCGAGCGCGCCGGCCCCGGAGCCGTTGTTCACGGCCGTCATGCCTCCCACGGACGGCGACAGGTCGCAGGCGCCGGCCTGCGCCGCCTGTGCGGCGGGTGCGCCCGCCACGACCGCCCCCGCGACGGCCGCGACGGCCCCGACCGAGGCGAGGAGCCTGCGGGTACGGGTGATGGTGCTCATCGGTTTCTCCTTCTGGTGAGGTGGGTGCGCCGTGTGCCCGGCGTCAGCCGCGCGGGACCGCGAGCGCGGCCCACTGCTTGGGGCCGGGGACGCCGTCGGCGTCCGCGCCCGAGTCGCCGAGCTTGTGCTGCCAGTTGCGGAAGGACTCGCGGTCGGCGCCGGACCACTCGGGCCCCGGGCCCTCGGCGTAGGCGGAGCAGCCCTCGGCGACGAGGCGCTCTCCCATCCGGGTGATGACGTCGCTGTTCCGGCCGTCCTGGAAGAAATCGGCGCCGGGGAAGGGCTCGTAGCCGTCGCCGTTGCCGTCGCCGCCGGCCGCCGGGGCGGTGCTGAACGGGGCGCCGCCGGCGGGGCTGTCGTCGGCGGACGCCTCCTGCCCGAAGTAGAGCGCCCCGGAGCGGTCCTTCCACTGCGGATCGGCGAGGACGACGCTCTCGGCGAAGTCCGGGATGCCGTAGCCGTGGACCCAGTCCGAGTGGCGCTCACGGGTCTTGAGGTAGACGCCGTCGCCCTCGGAGCTTCCCCCGTCGTTGGTGTTGCCCTCGACGGTGGTGATGGTGGAGCTGGTGTAGGCGACGCAGATGCCGGTGTGGCTGCCGCCGCCGGGCCCGAAGAAGACCTGGCCGCCGATGACCGGGTACTCGGTGAAGCGGTCGCGCTCCTTGAACCAGGCGACGCCCTCCGCGCAGGAGGCGCTCACCGGGAAGCGCCCGCCGTTGCCGGACTGCTCGGCGCACCAGGCGACGAAGGTGGCGCACCAGGCCTCGCCCTGGGACCACTCCAGGCCGGCGACGGCGGGGGAGAACTTCTGGATGTTGTTCCAGTGCCCGCCGCTGCGACCCTCGTGGTAGCCGACCTCGTCTCGGGCGATGCGGATCAGGTCCGCCGCGTTCGAGGACATGGGTAGGGACTCCTTGCTGCTGGAAGGGTGCCGGTCGGGGTCTCAGGCCTTGCCGAAGGTCTGCACGTAGCGGCCCCAGTTGCCGCGCTGGCGGGGCGCGTAGCCGATGCCGATGAAGTTGTAGTCGGGGTTGAGGATGTTCACCCGGTGGCCCGGGCTGTTCATCCACATCTGCATCGCCTCCGGCACGCTGTTGCTCGGGGTGACGTTCTCGGCGGAGGCCCGCGAGGAGAAGCCGGCGGCCGCGATGCGGTCCCAGGGGCTGCTGCCGTCGGTGCCGTTGTGCTGGGTGAGGTCGTGCGAGGCCATGTCGTTGGCGTGGCGCTGGGCGGCCGCGCTGAGGCGGTCGTCCAGGCGCACCGGCGGGGCGCCGACCCGGCCGCGCTCGGCGTTGACGGCGTTCAGCATCTCGGTGCGGAAGTCACCGCCGCCGGGCTGCGGCTGGGGCTGGGGCTGCGGCTGGGGCTGCTGCTGGCCGCCGTTGCCGGCGCTCCCGGCCGGGACGAGCTGCCAGCGCTGCGCCGGGTTGCCGTCGTCCTGCTTGGCCAGGGTGAGGGGCGAGCCCGGGGCGGCGGCGGTGAGGAAGAGCATGCCGTCGTTGGTGCGGGTGGTGCGGATGCGCACCCAGTCGTTGTCGAGGGGCTCGAAGCACCAGTGCTGGTTGGGCTGGTTGTGCTCGTTGTAGAGCCAGGTCTGGCCGATGGAGTAGTTGAAGTCCATGACCATGGCCTGGCCGCCTGCGTGCCGTCCGGTGGTCAGCAGGGTCTCCAGGAGGAAGCTGCCGTTCTCCTTGGCCCAGAAGGTCCAGCCCTGGGCGGTGGTGCCGTTGGGGCCCCAGGACTGGATGGCGGTGCCGGCGGTGGTCTGGCTGGAGCGGAGGTCGGCGACGGTTCCGTTGGCGGACTTGAGCGTCCAGTTCTGACCGTGCTGGGGGAGCGTGGGCATGGTTGCGCCTCTCGTCTGTGGTGTCGCCCCGGGCCGCAACCGCTGCGGCCCGGGGCCTGACGAGAGAGACGTTCCGGCACTGCGGTAGACGGTCGGTCAACGCGCGTAGTGCACCTCCGCGTTGATACCGCGTCTACCGCTCCAGCAGCCCCCTGACCTGCGCGGATTCCTCCTTGAGCCCCAGCCGCTCGTACACCTCCAGGGCGTCCGTCAGACAGGCCCGGGCCTGGCGTGGGCGGCCGAGGCCGGTGAGCGCAGTGCCGAGGGTGCGCAGCAGGGCGGCCTCCAGGGCGGCGCTGGTGCGGCGGGCGAGCGGGAGGACGGCCTCGGCGGCGTCGACGGCGAGCAGCCAGCGGCCGGCCTCGGCGTGGATGCGGGCGGCGAGGTCCCCGGACGCGGCGGCGAAGACGGTGACCTGGAGGGCGGCGAACTCCTCGCGGGCGCCGACGGCGTGGGCGAGCGCCGCCTCCGGGTCACCGCACAGCCGCAGTACCCGGGCGAGGTAGTAGCGGCCGGTCGCGGCGGAGACCGGGCCGGAGTCGCTCATCAGGCGGGCGCAGCGTTCGGCGGCGTCCCGGGCCTCGTCGAGGCGTCCGGTCTGGGCCGCGCTGAAGGCGAACTCGCCGAGCGCGCTGCCCTCGGAGCGTCCGGCGTCCAGGCGGCGGAACAGCCCCGCGGCGCGGCCGGCGTGCTCGGCGGCCTCGGCGTAGCGGCCGTGGACGCGGGCGTTGCCGCCGAGGGTGAGCAGGGCCTTGGCGAGGACCCGTTCGGTGCCGGTGGCGGTACAGATGTCGACGACCCGGCGGACCTCCTCCGCGGACTCGGCGTAGCGGTTGACGTGCCAGAGCATGGAGCCGCGCACGTACCGGGCGAGGGCGTGCGGGCCGTGGTCGCCGCGGGCCTCGGCTTCACCGGCGAGGCGTTCGGCGAGGTCGGCGATGACGGTGGTCTGGGTGCGTTCGGCGAGCACCGAGCTCATCCGGTCGGCGAGTTCGGCGGCGCGGTCGAGCGGCACGGCCGGGTCGGCGCAGCTCAGGGCGATGACGGCGGCGTGCACCTCGGCCTGCTCGCGCATCCAGCGCACGGCTTGCGCGCCGTCGGCGACCGGTCGGCCGGGGTGGGACACGGCCGCGTCGAGCAGGCTGAGCTCGACCGGGTCGGGCCTGCGGGCGGCGAGGTCGGCGTTGCGGGCGCTGGCGAGGCAGAAGTCGAGCAGCCGGTCGGTGGCGGCGGTGCTCTCGGCGGCACCGTCCTCCTCGGCGAGCCGACCGCGGGCGTAGGCACGGACGAGGTCGTGGAACCCGTAGCGGCCGAAGCGCGGGGAGTGCAGGAGGTTGAGGTCGACGAGGGTTTCGAGCAGCTCTCCGGTCTCGGCCTCGGTGCGGTCGAGCAGGGCGGCGGCGCAGGGCAGCGGGACGTCGGGGGCGTCGGGCAGGGAGAGCAGCCGGAAGGCGCGGGCGAGTTCGGCGTCGAGGCGGCGGTAGGAGAGCGCGAAGCTGGCTTCGACGGTCCGTTCGCCGTCGCTGAGTTCGGCCAGCCGGTGCTCGCGGCGAAGCCCTTCGGTGAGTGCGGCCAGGGTGAGGGAGGGGTCGGCGGCGAGCCGGGAGGCGACGATGCGGACGGCGAGCGGCAGCAGCCCGCACGCCCGGACGACCTGCTCGGCGGCCCCGGGCTCGGCGGCGACGCGTTCGGCGCCGACGATCAGGGTGAACAGCTCCAGCGCCTGCTCGGGCGGCAGGGTGTCCAGGCGCAGCTGGTGGGCCCCGGCGAGGCCGGTCAGCCGGTGGCGGCTGGTGACGAGGACCGCGCACCCGGGTGAGCCGGGCAGCAGCGGTTCGACGTGGCCGGGGGTGGCGGCGTTGTCGAGGACGACCAGGACGCGCCGCCCGGACAGGGCCGAGCGGTAGAGCGCGCTGCGTTCGCCGGTGTCCGGCGGGATCTCGCCCGGGTCGACGCCGAGGTCCCGCAGGAATCCGGCGAGCACCGTGCCGGGGTCGGGCGGGGTGCGGTCGGCGCCGCGCAGGTCGGCGAAGAGCTGTCCGTCGGGGAAGCGGTCGCGGACCCGGCGGGCCACGTGCACGGCGAGGGTGGTCTTGCCGACGCCGCCCATGCCGTCCAGGGCGGAGACCACGACGGCCCGGCTGCCGGCGCCGGCGAGGCGGTCGGCGAGGGTCTCGGCCTCCTCGGTGCGGCCGGTGAAGTCGGGCAGGCCGGACGGGAGCTGGTCGGGCGCCTGCCAACTGTCGGTTTCGGTGGCGGCCGGTTCGGCCGGGCCGGCGGTGGCGTTCGCGGGCAGCAGGGAGGCGTCCTCGCGCAGGATGCGCAGCTGGAGCCCGGCCGGTCCGTCCTCGCCCGGCGGGAGCCAGGCGCGGGCGTCCTCGTACACGGCGAGCGCCTCGGCCTTGCGCCCGGCCTGGTAGAGGGCGCGCATCAGGACGGCGGTGAGCCGGGGGCGGCCGGGGTGCTCCAGGGCGAGGGCGGCCGCCGCGGCGGTGAGGTCGGTGCGGTCGCCGAGGTCGGTGTCCAGCTCCAGTTCCGCCTCCTTGGCCGAGACCCGCTGTTCGGTCAGGCGGGCGCGGACGGCCTCGGCGTGCGGCCCGGGCAGTCCGGCCAGTGCCTCGCCGACCCACATCCGGTGGGCGCGGCGCAGCACCTCCCGGACCTCCTGCGGCGGCGCGTCCGCGTCGCGCAGCCGTCGGGCCTCGGCCAGCAGGGCGTCCCACTCGACCGAGTCCAGCTCGGCCCCGGCCGCCTTGAACGCGTAGCCGTCGCCGACCCGGACCAGCGGCATCCGCTCCGGGTCGTCCCCGGCGTACGGCCGGAACGCGGCGCGCAGCCGGGAGACGGCGAGCTGGACGGCCTTGCGCGGGTCGGCCGGTGCCGCCCCGCCCCAAACCCCCTCGACCAGCACCGGGACGGCCACCGTCCGCCCGGCCGCGCCCAGCAGGACGGCGAGCACGGCCCGCTGCTGCGGCCTGCCCAGTTCCAGCTCCTGCTCCCCGTACCAGGCCCGCAGTGGTCCCAGCAGTCCGAACCGCAGTCCGGACCCCCCGATGTCACCCATGTCCCGTCCCCGTCCCGTCCCCGAAAGCCGTTCTGTGCCGGGATCCCGCCAGTTCCGGCCGGACGGCGGGGCCCCCATACCCCGGCGGCCTATTCTCTGTCACAGATTGTGTACCGGATCGACGTCTTTCGAGAGGTGGGCGGTGGGGCTCGATTTCAGCCTGCTGGGTCCGCTGCGGGCCCGGTGCGAGGGCCGTGAGCTCGACCTCGGCCGACCGCAGCAGCGGGCCGTGCTCGCGGCGCTGCTGATCCCGCCGGGACAGCTGGTGTCCACGGATCGGCTGGTCGAGGACCTGTGGGGGGTGGACGACACCCGCTGGCCGAAGGATCCGGTCGGGCAGATCGGCACGCACGTCCACCGCCTGCGGCGTGCCCTGGGCGCGCCCGGGCTGCTGGTCGGGACCGCGGGCGGCTACCGGCTGGAGATGCCGCGCACGGCGGTGGACCTCTTCCGTTACGAGGTCGCGGTGGCCGAGGCCATTGCGCTGCGTCACCAGGATCCCCTGCGGGCGCGCGAGTCGCTGGCGCGGGCACTGGGTTCCTGGGAGGGGCAGCGCGCCCTGGACGGGGTGCCCGGGGCGTTCGCCGAGCGGGTCCGGGAGCGGCTCGCAGCCGGGCGGTTCGCGGCGGTGAAGGCACTGCTCGGCCTGGACCTGGCGCTCGGCCGGCACGCCGAGGCGCTGGATCCGCTGGCCGGGCTGGCGGCGTCGTACCCGCAGGACGAGGAGGTGCACCGGCTGCACCTGCTGGCGCTGCACCGCTGCGGCCGTCCGGCGGAGGCGCTGGCGGGGTACGAGGCGCTGCGGGAGCGGTTGGACGGGGAACTCGGGCTCGAACCCGCCCCGGCGCTGGTCGAGCTGGCGGAGCAGATCCGGCGCGGCGAGACCCCGGTGCTGCTGCGGCGGCTGCCGAGGCCGTGTCAGCTGCCGCCGGACATTCCGGACCTGGTCGGGCGGGCGGCGCAGGTGCGGGAGGCGGAGCGGGCGCTGAGGGCGGGCGGCACGCCGGTGCTGGGGCTGTCGGGCCCGGCGGGCTGCGGCGCGTCGGCGCTGGCGGTGCATGTCGCCCACGCCGTCCAGGACGCCTTTCCGGACGGGCAGCTGTACGCGGGCGGGCAGCTGTATGCGGGCGGCGGCGGCTCGGGCGCGGTGCTGGCCGGCTTCCTGAGGGCGTTGGGGGATCGCGCGGACTCCTCGGCCGGCCTCGACGAGCTGTCCGCGCGCTACCGCGCGGCACTCACCGGGCGTCGGCTGCTGGTGCTGCTCGACGGGGTGGCCGAGCCGGGGCCGCTGCTGCCCTCGGCGCCCGGCTGCGCCGCGGTGGTGGCGGGCGCGGAGCCGGGCGCGCTGCCCGGGGACGCCGTGCGGCTTGCGGTGGGACCGCTGGAGCCGCACGACGCCTACGAGTTGCTGGCCCGGATCGCCGGCGCGGAGCGGGTGCGGCGGGAGCCGGAGGCGGTGGCCGAGGTGGCCGCGCTCTGCGGCCACCTGCCGGTGCTGCTGCGGACGGCGGCGGAGCGGCTGTCCGCCCGGCCGCGGTGGACGGTGGCCGACCTGGTCAGCTGGCTCGCGCTCCGGGGGGACGGGCCGGGGAGGACTCAGTAGAGGTCGGAGGAGAAGAAGACCGAGCCCGGGCCGGAGAAGGGGCCGCGGTCGGTGGAGTGGGCGAGCCGGGGGATGATGCCGCCGCCCCAGTAGACGCCGGAGGTGCCGCCGGAGGTGACGGTCAGCTTGGCGTGCGGGTGGCCGGCGGTGCCGGAGGACCAGCAGGCGTAGCCGTTGGCGGCGTAGACGACGAAGTTGCCGTCGACCTGCATGACGGCCTTGTAGCCGCAGCCGACGGTGTTGCTGGCCATTTTGACGTCGCTGCCGAACTGGTAGACGACGAAGTTGCCGTCGGGCTGCATGATCATCCTGGTGGAGCCGGACTCGATGTACCAACCCGGGTAGAGCGGCTCGTCGTCCCAGATCGAGACGTGGTCGCCGGCCCGGTCGATCGCCGCCTCCGCGGTGCCGGTGGAGGCCACGGCCCCGGCCAGCGCGAGCGCGGTGGTGGCGGTGGCCAGGGCGATCTGCCGGAGGGCCTTCATCGTCTTCATGTCCCCGTGTACCTCGTGGTTCTCTCGTGCGATCGCGCCGCCTGGTCCTCGGGGCGCGGTGTGGCACGAGCTTGGGGGAGGGCGGTAGACAAACGATGAACGCCGGCGTTCATCGGCGTCCGGTAGTGGGGGCGGGCGGGGGCGGGGAGGAGCCGGGCAGGGGCGTTTGGCTTGGGACCGGAGTAGGAGTACTGTCTCCTAGTCGCCTGACAGGGAGCACCGGACACGCAGCTGCGCGGACGGTCCCGGGGCGGCCAATCCTCTGAAACACCACTTCCCGGTTCGAGCCGGGTCGCTTCGCCTGTGTGCGTCGTGGCCTGATGCTTATTCGGGGTGCGCGTTTAATTGGGTTGCGGTCGGATTCGCTTTTCGGAGCGGGGATCGGCTAGAGTTTGAAACGTCGGACAGGGCGTCAAGCCCCGGAAGACACCGGCGAGTTGGATGA